>NZ_PITY01000006.1:0-21654 GCF_017577275.1 Thermobifida sp. | reverse complement strand
GGCAAGACCTGGCCGTGATCTTCGCGCTGGGCGGGCTGGCCCACGGGGCGGTGCCGCGGCTGCTGTTCGAGGCCTTCATGCGGATTCCCACCTGGCTGGCGCTGCTGCTGTTCTACCTGTTCCCGGTGCTGGTGCACGTGGGCGAGCACGTGCTGGGGCGGCACCCGCTGGGGCGGCGGCGGGCCCTGACGGTGGCGGTGACGCTGGCCGGCGCGGCGCTGGATGGCGGCGAGGGCGGCACGCTCCAGCAGGCGGGCGGCGGGGTCGCCGCTGGGTGTTTCCGCGTGGTCCGCGGCGGGTGGGAGCGGGCGCCGGGAGGTGCCGACCAGTGCGGTGGATACGAGGTCGGACCAGGAATCCGCGTATGTCACGTGACGGTTCCTCTTCTGTGCTTTCGAGGGTGGCGGGTGCGGGTCGGGTAGCCGAGGCGGGTTATGCGGGGAGAATCGGGTGCTTCCGGTGGTCCCACACGGCAAGCGGGCGGAGGCCGTCGGGGGTCCATTCCGCTACCACGGTGACGGGGTGGCCGCCGCTGACGCTGAAGATCTGCCATCCGAATTTCGTGTCTTGCCGCAGCAGAGGGAGGGCGTCTCCGGAGGAGTCGGTGAGCCAGAAGACGTCACCGCGGACACAGGTGACGTCGGTGAGGACCACCGGCCAGGTGTCTCGCCACGGGTCGGCGGCGAGGGCGCGGGCCGCGTCGGCGAGAGCGTCGGCGATGCTGCCGCCGCGCGGGGTGTCCGCGCGTTGTTCGGAGTAGCGGGTGGCGATGACGGCGCGGTTCTCTGCCGGGTAGAAGGCGAGTTCCGCGTCGAGGAGGGTGCCGACGCGGGCGGGGGTGTCGAGGGCGCGTCCTTTCGGGGCGAAGGACAGCAGCAGTGCGGTGCGTCCGGTGGCTTGTCCGCGCAGCCAGATGCGTCGGCCGCGCACCTGGTCAGCGGTGAAGTCGCAGCGTCCGAGCACGTCCCAGTGGTCGCGGACGGTTTCTTCCGGTTCGGGCAGCGGGAAGCCGATGCGGGCGCGGACGGTGGCGCGCAAGGGTGCGGGGAGGGTGTCGCTGCGCTGGTAGCTCACGCAGAGCAGGTGCAGCAGGGCGTATTCGGTGAGGAGACGGTCGGGCCAGTCGTCTTCGGAGGCGACGTGGTTGAGGGAGCGGAGTTGGTGGGCGAGACGGCCCGCTTGCGCGTCGACGAGGCGTGCGGCCATGCCGTCGCGCTGGGTGGAGTCGCGACGGTTGGTGGCGAGCCCGGCACTGACCTGGTCGATGAGCCAGGTGTCGAGTTCAACGACCCCGTCGGCGACGCGTTGTTCGCGTTGCCGGGCGCGGCGGGCCACAGCGTCCGGGTCGGTGCTGGTCTTCGTGGTTTTCTGGGGTGCGGGTTTAGCCGCTGCTGCCCTGGCGGCACGCTGGTTCAGCCACTCGTCCAGCCAGTCGGGGCCGGTGTCTTCAGCGGCAACGTCTTCCGTCCAGAGGACGAGAAGCGCGAGCACGTGTTTGCAGGGGATTTTGCGGCTGGGGCAACTGCACCGGTAGGCGGGGGTGCCCGGTCCGATTAGGTGTACGGCGACCTGGTAGTGCTTGGCTCCGCTGCCTTTGCATTCGCCCCATACGGCTGTGGCGCCGCCGGGGGCGTCAGTGTCTGGCCCGGCGGGACGCCAGCCGAGCCGCGGCCACGAGTCGGGGTGGGCGATTTTTGTCGCGGCTTTGCGGGACGACACGTCAGGGGCGAGCGCCCACACGTCGTTGGCGGTCCATCGTTCGCTCACGGTAGGCCACCGTAGCGGCGGGGGGTGACAAAACGACCGCAACCGTGGTGAACTGCATCAACGTTCCGGGCGTCTGTGGGAGCTCGGGAGAGGGCTGCGGGTGTCCCCGCCCTCTGGTTGGGGAGCGGCTCGGGGTTGCTCCCCAACCAGAGGATGGCGGGTTAGTTCAGGCGAGCGCGTTCGTAGGGTTTCGGCCAGAGGTTGCCTGCGCGGAGCCGGTCGGCGGCGTGCAGCGGCCAGTGGGGGTCGCGGAGCATGGCGCGACCGAGCAGGACCGCGTCGGCTGATCCGGAGGCGATGATCTCTTCGGCTTGTTCGGGCGCGGTGATCAGACCGACAGCGCCGGTGGGGACGCGGGCTTCGGTTCTGATCTGGCGGGCGAAGGGCACCTGGTAGCCGGGGCGGACCGGGATACGGGCGTCGGGTACCGCGCCGCCGCTGGAGGTGTCGATGAGGTCGACGCCGCGGTCAGCGAGGAGGCGGGCCAGGCGGATCGAGTCGTCGCCGGTCCATCCGCCTTCCACCCAGTCGGTGGCGGAGATGCGGGCGAACAGGGGCCGGTGGGCGGGCCACACTTGGCGGACGGCCTCGGTGATCTCCAACAGCAGCCGGACCCGGTTGTCGAAGCTGCCGCCGTAGCGGTCGGTGCGGTCGTTGACGAGGGGCGAGTAGAACTGGTGGGCCAGGTAGCCGTGGGCGAAGTGGAGTTCGACGACGTCGAAGCCGGCGGTTTCCGCGCGGCGGGCGGCTGCGGCGAAGTGTTCCGGTAGTGCGGCGACTTCGTCGGTGGTGAGCGCCCGGGGCGCGGCGAGACTGCCGAAAGGCTGGTTGGTGGAGCTGACGGTAGGCCAGCCGCCTTCTGTTTCGGGGACGGTGTGTTCGCCTTCCCAGGGCACTGCGGTGGAGGCTTTGCGGCCCGCGTGCGCGAGCTGGATGGCGGGGACAGCACCGTGGGCGCGGAGGAAGTCGGTGATGCGCCGCCAGGCGGAGGCTTGTTCGTCGTTCCACAGTCCCGTGTCGGCGGGGCTGATCCGTCCTTCGGGGACGACGGCCGTGGCTTCGGCGATCACCAGTCCGGCCCCGCCGAGGGCGAATTGGCCGAGGTGGACGAGGTGCCAGTCGTTGGGGACTCCGTTGTGGGCGGAGTACTGGCACATGGGAGAGACCCACACCCGGTTGGGGATGAGGGTGTCGCGCAGTTTCAGTGGTTCGAAGAGGTGGCTCACATTGAGCACGAATCACCGATGGTTTTTTCGCATTCCCGGGTGGGCCGTGACTCTGCTCACAGCAGGATGCCGGGCTGGTTCCAGTCTTGGTGGCGGTGCCGCTCCCCGCTCAGTTTCTCGCAAACACCACACGATTCTCATTTCCTCCCAAACCCGCATACTCCCCCCGGGTCGTGGTAGAGGCTCTCCGACATCAGGTGGCACACGCCGCGGCAGCGGTCCGCGGCACAGCAGCCCACCACCGCGGAGACACGCACAAGGGGAGAGCAATGCAGCACGACGCGTTCATCGGACAAGTGCAGGCGCGGGCTCGACTCGACAGTCGCGGATCAGCGGAAACCGCGACCCGGGCCACTTTGGAGACGCTGGCGGAGCGGATCCCCGCTGACCTTGCCGAGGACCTCGCTGCCCAGTTGCCGCGGGAGATCAGCGAGAACATTCTGCGCATCACGTCCCAGCCCGGGGAAGAACAGGGGCACCGGTTCGACCGGGACGAGTTCATCGCCCGGGTCAAACAGCGCTCGCACACCGACGAGCCGAAGGCTGCGCACATCGCGCGGGTGGTATTCGAGGTCCTCGACGAGGCGACGACCGGCGGCACGATGGAGAAAGTCCGGCAGAGCCTGCCTGAAGACCTGCGTCAACTGGCGTTGGCTGGCAGTAAGGGCTGAGCACCGGCACGGCAGGGCGGTGCCGGGGGTGTGCTGGGGCCGCGGTGCCGCCGCCACGGAGAGGAGAGACATCGTTGATCGCACACCAGGACCTCGTGGACCGTGTCGCCGCCCATGAAGAGATCGCCGACACCGAAGAGGCGCAGCGCGTGGTGCACGCGGTCATCACGTCCCTGTCTCCTCACCTCGCTCCGGAGGCCCGCAAGGACCTGCGGCGGGAGCTCCCGAAATCCCTGTGGGAGGACATGGACCGGGGCCAGGCTGTTTCCCCGCAGCGCTCCGGCACCCTGGCCCAGCAGGTCGGTGAAGAGTTGAACTGTCCGCCGGAGCGGGGACTGCAGTTGGCTCGAGTGGTGGTGTCGGAGCTTTCGCTCGCCTCTCCCATTCTCGGCAGGGAGATCGCAGACTCGCTCCCCGACACGTTCGGCTCCTAACCGGCGGGCCGTGCTGCGTGTGCGGCATTGGGGGTGCGTGGTCTGGGCAGGAGAGCACAGCCGTGGTCCCCGATGCAGCAGCGGCCAGGCGTGCCTTGCGAGGAGAACGGCTGCCGGGACCGGCCTCTGCTCGGGCGGACCGGGGCGGCGACGCCCGGAATCCTGGTGGCTGAGGGGAAGGAGGATCGGGCGGTTGCCGTGGCGGCACAGGGCAGGGGGACTGCTGCCGCCGAGAAGAAACCCACGCTAAGGAGGCACCATGGTGCTGCTCCACGACACTGACGAGGTCCGCAGGGCACTGTTCGACCTCGACTATCCCGCTACCAAGGAGGCGGTGGTCGCGTGCGCGGAACGCAACCGAGCCGCACCTGAAGTGGTGAAGGCGCTGCGGGCCCTGCCCCTGGGCGAGTATGCCAACGAGGCGGAGGTACTGCGGTCGATTCCGCTGGATCCTGCTGCGCCGCGGCAGCGGACCCCGGCGGAGCGCAACGAGCAGGCCCGGAAAACACGGCACGGCCATCCGGGTGTGGCCGAGCACATGCACGAGGTCTCCCCTCCCCCGATCGAGGAGGAGCTCGGGGAGACGTGGGGACGCTGACCCGGAGGCACGGCCGGGGCGGCACGCTGCGGCCGCCCCGACGCTCCGCGGATCACACGGTGGCGAGCATTCGGCGGCCCATCTCGTGGGTGAAGCGCTCCAGTTTGCCTGCGGTCTCTTCTTCTTGCAGAAGGTTGGTTTCCAGCAGTTGGATGCAGGTGGTCTCCCCCATGAGCATGGCTTTGCCAACAAGTCCCCGGTAGGCGGCGATCTCATAGTGTTCGACCTTGAGGGCCCCGCCGAGCGCGAACATCGTCAGCACTTGCGGTGACGGGTTCATTCCGGCGAACTCTCGGAACTCTTGGCGCAGCGCTTCGATCGCCGCGCAGGGGACTCGCTGCGGTGTCGCACCGATCGCCCGGAAACACTGCTCGAGGTTGGCGATCTGCTGCTGGGTTTCCTGCTGGTGGTGGCGGAGCATGTCGGCGACGTTCTCGTCGGCGACCATACCGGACATCTCGTCGAGCATGTCGGCGATCACCGCCTCACCGGTGCGCATGGCCGACATTTCGTGGACGAACAGGTCTCTTGGGGTTTCCAGTTTCATCGCTGCTCCTTGTCGGATACGTTGCGGCGGCTGCGCGGCTACCCCCGCCCGGCAGCACCTCACCCCTTTTTGTGCGTGCTTTGCGGTTTCTTGAGCGGAATGTCCCACCGCAGTCTTGAGGACCGGGAAGCCGTTTCTGCCCGCGCATGCACCGGGAAGCAGCAAGGACCGCCTATGCGACGAGGGCGTCCACCAAGCGGTGGAGTTCGTCTGCGGTGACTCCGCGGCTCTGGAGGTAACCGTGGGCTCCGCCGTACTCGGCGGCGAGCCGGTCAAGGAAGATCTCCATGGTTTCGGGGAAGGCGCTGAAGGTCTCCTCCGGCATGGCGGCCAGCCGCTGCTGGTAGGCGGGGACCGTGCTGAGCTGGGCGTGGAGTGCATCGAGATGGTCGGCGGTCCGCGCGTAGTCGGCCACGATGTCGTCGCGGTCTGCTCCCGCTGCGGCGAGGATGAGCGCCACCGCGGCCCCGGTGCGGTCTTTGCCTGCAGCGCAGTGCACGAGGACGGGCAGGTTCCGGTGCTCTCCTAGCAGGCGCACGATGCGCGCGAACGTGTCCCCGGAGTGCTCCAGGTAGCCCAGGTAGTGGGCGGCGATGGCGGCACTGCTCGTAGGCTGGGCCTTCGCCATCCGGCGTGCCGCATACAGCGGCAGGTGTGCTGTGGCCATGCCGGTTTCCGCGAGCGCCGGGCTGGCGGCTTCGCGGGCCTCGCGTCGGCCGCGCAGGTCGACTCGGGTGCGCACCCCGAGACCGTGGGCGAGCTGGCGGGCTTCGTCAACGGTGAGGAACTGGGGGGTGGCACTGCGGTAGAGCCGTCCCATGCGAATCCTGCCGCCGTCCGTGGTGCGGACTCCACCCACGTCGCGGAAGTTCATCAGGGCCGTGAAGACGGGGGAAGCGGGGGGTTCACTGATCTGAGTCACTCCGCCATCTTCGCTTACGCCCCAATACGGGACAATCGGCGGTCCTACCGGTGTGGGCGAGAAGTCTCGGCCGCATTGCCGACCGCGTTCCTTCCTGCGGGCAGTGGGGTCACGCCAGCACGTCGCGCGCTCTCGCGAGATGGTCGGGCTCGTCACCATGGCGGGGTGGCCGATGCACGGGGGGCCGGCTGTCTGCTCTCGACAGGATCACGCTGCTGTGCGGAAGGACGATGACGGGGTGCTTCGCGCGGCGCTGCCGCACGCATGCCTGCGCTAGTGCCGGGGGACCATGGGGGCGCGGTGCGGGCCCTGGAGTTTACTGAAGCCCTCGTTTCTTTCCCCTCTGCAACGGAGTGGCCACAATCCCCTCCACGCATGGCGTCCGCTATCACCGGAAATATCCCGCAATACCCGGCGCAACCCACCCCACAAAGCAATTACATAATGAAAAAATCTATTTACCTTCTGTGATAAACATGAGGTTGTGGGCCCGCATTGGAGTCAGGTCAGACTTGGTGCAAAAATCCTCAGCGCCACCCTCACGTTCCTTGCCGGTCTCGCTCTCGCCGGACACGAGGCCGAGCTCTGGCAGTTCTCTCCCCGCGAGGAATTCCGACTCGCCTCGGTCAGCATCACCCTGCTCTTCTTGAGCTTGACCGCCTCAGCGATCCACCAGTGGCGTTCAGAAAAGTCTGAAGTCACCCTCCGCAACATCCGCCAGGGAGTCACCTACTCCCTGCACGCCCTCCTGTTCCGCATCCAAGACGAAACCGGGATCGACGTGCGGGACCTGGGCGCCACCGTGCATCTGCGGGTCCGCACCGGCATATGGCCGTTCCGCCACGAACAACTCGTCCCGCTAGCGTGGGCACGGTTCCGAGCCACCAGTGTCTCCGGTATCACCTGGCGGCCCGGGGTCGGCGTCATCGGCCGCTGTGTAACCTTGGGCCGCCTGCTCATCGTGGATGTCGCCGCCCTCGACCGGCAACTGGAGAGCCTCACCGAAGCGGAATGGCACGAACTTGCCCAACGCGAACAGCAAGAACCCCCCGAACAGTCCCGGACACTCGGGATGAGTTACCGTGAATGGCAGCGGGCTCGGGGCAAGTTCAGCGTCATCCTTGCCACCCCACTGATCGGGCGGAGCTCCACCAGGTCGGAGATCCTGGGGTGCGTGTCGGTTGATGTCATGACCCCCGATCCCAGCACCGACAGCTACGAGCTGCTGTCCGAGGAAGCCGTCCAATACGCCGTCAGCGCCGCGGCACGCGAGATCAGCAACGTGTTAGCCGCTTTCCTCTGACTCCTCGGACACAGCGGGGACGGAGTGGCAGACCGTGAACGACCGCAGCAGACCGACGCCCCGCATCCTGGTCGCCCAGCCGATGTGGACTGCCGAGTCAGCCAAACTCTTCACCGCGGAAATGGAACGGCTCGGCGCCCCGTCAGCACACGCCGCGGTCTGCTACTTCGACGCCCGCGCAGAGATCCGCAACGACTCTCTGCTGCGCCGCCTGTTCACGCGGCGCCGCCGCTGACACCACCGTCCACACAGCCCCGCCCCGGCCTCGCCAGAAACACCCAGACGGCTCTATCCGCACCCACAGCAAGGACACGGTGCCTGACGGGAGCCCGCCAGGCACCGCAGAAGACATAATCATCCCCTCTCCCGCTGGGGCCTGCCCCTTCCGAGAGGAGCCCGGCAGCATCAGTGCGCGCGACGCATCGTGACAATGCCCACCCACAGGCCGAGCACGGCCGTGACGACCGCCGACAGCGCGCCCCACGCAACCACCGACGTGTCCCACACCCCGTTGAACAAGGCGCGTTCCGCGTTGACCACGTAGGTCAGCGGGTTGAGCAGGGACATGGTACGCAACCATCCAGGACCGCCCTCGACCGGCAGCATGATGCCGGCCAGCAGCACCAGCGGGAACAGCACCGTCTGCTGAACCCCCCAGAACAGCCAGTGCCGGTCCTTGGACACCAGCGCCAGCGCATAGGAGAGAGCACCCACACCGACACTGAACACACTGATGATCAACAGGCCGCCGAGCGCCCCCACCACGTGGGGACGGAACCCGAATGGGATAGTCGCGGCAAGAATGATCACCGTCTGGGCGAGCACCGGCACGATCTCTTTCAACGCCCGCCCCACGATCAGCGACGAACGGCGCAGCGGCGAGACCAGCATGCGCTCGTGCGAACCGAGCTGGATCTCAAACAGCAGGTTCGCTCCGGTCGACATCGTGGCAAACAGGCACGACATCACGATGATGCCGGGCACAAACCACTGCAGGGTCGACTCGCCCGACAGCCCTTCAGGCAGCAGAGGAGCGAACAGGGCGAGGAAAACCAGCGGCTGCACCAGGCTGAAGACCACCGTGAACGGGTCACGCAGCACAGGCCGGAGTTCACGGACGAAAACGGTGATAGTGTCAGTGAGAGGCGTGGTGGGAATGGTCATGCCGGGACCTCCTGGGTAGCGGCAGGCTCCGAAGCAGCGGCGTCGCGGAGGCTGCGGCCCGTCAAGTTGAGGAACACGTCGTCGAGCGTAGGCCGGGCGATCTCCACCGCAGCGACCGGCAGGTCGGCTTCTTCGAGCTCCCGCAGCAGGGCGGGTGCGAGCCGGGAGCCGCCGTCAACCTCCAGCACCACGCGGACACCGTCGTGGGTACCCCGCGCGCTTTCCGCCCGGGCCATGAGATGGCCAAAAGCCCGCTTGGCGTCGTCGGCCCGGTCGAACGTGAGCGTGATGCGGTCGCCCGCGTATTCGGCTTTCAACCGTTCCGGGGTGTCATCGGCGATGATCGTGCCGTGGTCGATCACCACCACACGTTCCGCGAGTTGGTCGGCCTCGTCCAGGTAGTGGGTGGTGAACACGATCGTAGTGTCGTGCCGGGAACGCAGTTCACGGATGTGTTCATGCAGGTTGGCCCGGTTTTGCGGGTCTAGCCCGGTGGACGGTTCGTCGAGGAACAGCAGTGGCGGCGTGTGCATCAGCCCCAGGGCGATGTCCAGCCGGCGTTTCTGGCCTCCCGACAGGGAGGAGGAACGCCGGTCGGCGACATTGCTCAAGTCGAGGGAGGCGATGAGTTCCTCGGCGCGGCGGCGGGCCTGGTCCGTACTCATCCCGTAGGCGCGCCCCTGGCTGATGAGTTCGTCTCGACCGCGCTGGTTGTACCCCGATCCGGTGCCTTGGCCGACGTAGCCGATACGGGAGCGCACTTGGCGCGGTTGGGTGCGGATGTCGGCTCCCGCGACTTGGGCGGTGCCTGAGGTGGGGAGGAGAAGCGTGGTGAGCATCCGCAGGGTGGTGGACTTTCCGGCCCCGTTGGGGCCTAGGATCGCTACCATCTCCCCTGCTTCAACGTTCAGGTCGATGCCGCGGACCGCTTCCACCGTCCGTTTCCGGGTGGTGAAGTGTTTGGTCAACGCACTAGCGTGGATCATTGTCTCATTCACGACAAACCACTCTAAAGGTTATTGCGGTCATCGCGCGTCCGTAATATGCGGCATGCTGAAACCATGGCTAATACGAGCACGCGAATGCTGCGCTTGCTATCCCTGCTGCAGACTCAACGGTATTGGTCCGGTAGGGAACTCGCAGAGCAACTAGGGGTGAGTGAACGTACCCTGCGCCGTGACGTAGACCGGTTGCGGGAACTGGGATACCCGGTCGAGGCAACACGAGGAGTGGCCGGCGGCTACCAACTGCGGTCGGGTACGGCCCTCCCCCCGCTGCTCCTCGACGACGAGGAAGCCGTCGCCATCGCCGTGAGCCTGTGCACGGCCGCGCAGAGCACGGTGACCGGCGTCGAAGAAACAGCGGTGCGAGCCCTCGCGAAGGTCGTCCAGGTGATGCCGCCCCGGCTGAGCAAGCGAGTGGAAGCGCTGCGCCCCTTCACCCTGCCCGCCCTTCGCAGCAACGCACCAGCGGTCAACGCGGTCATCCTCACGGTGCTCGCGCAGACCTGCCGGGACACCGAGATCCTGCGCTTCACCCACCTTGCCCGCGACGGCACACGGTCCTTGAAACTGGTGGAACCCCACCACCTGGTGTCGCTGTGGCACCGCTGGTACCTGATCGCCTGGGATGTGGGCCGGGGAGACTGGCGCACGTTCCGGGTCGACCGCATCACGGATCCGGAGGCGACAGGGGCACGGTTCATCCCCCGCGAGATTCCCGGCGGTGATCCGGCGGAATTCGTGCGAAAGCACAGCCGGGAGCTGCCCCCGCAGTACCGGGTGGTGGTCGAAGTGGCTGCAGCCGCCGACACCGTCCGGCGGGCTGTGGGTTCGTGGGGAACAGTGGAGGAACTGGACGGCGACCGGTGCCGGCTCACCTTGCACACGGACTTCTTCGACTGGCCGGCCATGCTCCTCGCCTCCCTCGACGCAGACTTCACCGTGGTGGACCCGCCCGAATTCCGCGACTACCTGCAGGCCTGTGCGGGACGGTTCCTGCGCGCCGCCGAGTCGGCTGGACCGCTCCCGTCCGAGTCATGAGCGGCACGGACAGCACGGTGCCGAGCCACCGAGGGCGCGGACCGTCCCGCCTTCGTGCGACAGCACGGAGGACTGTTCGAGGTAGTGGACTCTGGTGTGTTTTTCGGTCGCGATTGTGTGGGCGGTTGCTGGGGGTTGTCTGTAATCTTCACAACCCCCAGCTTTACGTTGTAGATTTTTGATTGGCTGCTGGAGGGCTGCCTGAAGGCGCCGCTCCCTCCCCCAGCTTCGCCGTGTTCCCGAGGTTCTCCCCCGTCGCCCCCTGCCTCGCGGCACTTGTTCCTCAAGCTCGACGGCCGCGCAGATGCTGCACTCCAAGGGCAACGAGCCCACACCCCGTCCCCCACGCGGCATTGACCGCGAAGAGCGCAGGGATCGCGAGCGGGTTGGCGACCGGTCCCCGCAACTCCCCCGCCAGAATCGGGGACAGCACCGCGCTCAGCACGAGGGAAGCCAGCGCATACCCCAACCGGTCGCAAGCAGTGTGACGTCCTCCCTTTTGGAAAGACGGGGATTCCTGCCGTACCGCTTACGCGGCACCAGTGACGGGAACACGGAGACGATCGCGCTGCACTCTGACGTGATGTTCGAGTTTGACCGGGCTGATTTGACGCCGGAAGCCGAAGCCGTGGTGCGGCGGACCGCGGAAACCCTGGAACACAAGTCAACCCTGATCACCCGGCGCGAGATGTTCGCCAAGGTCTGCGCCAGCTTCGAGGCGCGCCTGATCGACGTGGATCTGCTCGCTAAATCCCCGCCGAAGGTCGCGGTGCGACATATCGCCATTACCTGTGGTCGCCTTCATACCTCGCCGCGTCATGCGGTGGCGCACCAACTAGAGATCATCTAGAGGTATATCGAACAGCAACGCTAGCCGCCTCGACCTGAAGACCAGGACTTGCGCTGCAGTCGTTCGAGTCACACACAGCGTGGGTGGGGAGGACCGTGCCGCCCGTAGGTCGACCTACTGTCCAGTACGGAACCCCCTATAGTCGGAGCTGTGACGCCGAACAGTCCCGCGCTGGCCGTGCCCTGGTCTGGCCCCCGTGCCGCCCCTGTGCTCTTGGCCGCGCGGCAGCGCTGCACCGGTGCTGGGGGCGCCTGCGGCGTACCGTGCCGAGGAAGGGGGCACCCGTTGTGCAGGACAGCACCGACGGCCACTGCTGTGGACCGGGGATTGCGGTGCGAGCCTTGGTTGCCTCTCCCCCACTGGCGGGCCGCGAGCCGGACATCCGCGCCCCGGCTCCTTCCCCCACCCTGCCCTGTACCGCGCAGCAGCGCTGGCGGCAATCGGCCACCGCCCCCGAAACTCAGAGAGGGAGTATGACTGCCGATCGCAGCCCTTTTGCCCTGTCCCTGTCCGTCTTCCTGCTTCTTT
This sequence comes from Thermobifida sp., assembly GCF_017577275.1. Lineage (NCBI taxonomy): Bacteria > Bacillati > Actinomycetota > Actinomycetes > Streptosporangiales > Nocardiopsidaceae > Thermobifida > Thermobifida sp. The sequence goes on along the minus strand of NZ_PITY01000006.1, from coordinate 9,602 downwards.
CGTTTGGCCTGTCGTGGCTGCTTGCGCTCCCGCTGTGGCTCGGCGACGGGCTTGAGGACCCGCTCTTCTACCCCATTGCCGTGGCCATGATGGGTACGCCCGCAATCGCGGCGCTCGTGGTCGTCTTCTTCGTGGAACGCCCACCGCAGCGGGCCCGCTCCCTTGCCCTGTGGCCGCTGACCCCCGCGGGCCGGTTGATCGGCTATCTCGCGCTCGCCTTGGTCGTCCCGATCCTGCTTATCCTGGTCGCACTGCCGGTCGGCGCCCTGCTCGGCGTGTACCCAGCGGACTTTGCCCACCTCTCCGGATTCCAGGAGCTCATCGACGCCGGCGTGGCAGAGCTGGGTATACCCATCCCCGACATTCCGATCGGTGTCCTGCTCGCCTTCCAATTCGTGAACGTCATCATCGGCGCGTTCCTCAACCTCATTCCGGCACTGGGTGAAGAGCTGGGCTGGCGGGGCTGGCTGCTGCCGCGCCTGTACCGGTTCGGTGCCGCACCTGCCCTGCTGATCAGCGGCATCATCTGGGGTCTGTGGCATGCGCCGGTGATCTTGCTCGGCTACAACTACCCGGATGCGCCCGGTTGGCTGGGCCTGCTCATGATGGTGGGAATGTGCGTCATCATCGGCGCTGTCTTCGGCTGGCTGCGCATGCGGTCCGCCTCCGTGTGGCCCGCAGCGCTCGCGCACTCCTCCTTCAATGCCGCGGCCGGATTCCACCTGGTGTTCGCCCAGGCCGGGCAGACAGTCAACACCGTGCACGCCTCCATCCTCGGGTGGAGCGGGTGGATCGTCCCCATCCTGCTCGTTGCGGTGCTGTGGGCTACCGGCCAGTTCCGGCCCGCTCCGGTGGAACCGGAGCGCCCTGAACCTCACAAGGAGCTCGAATAGCCTGGGCGGGCGGTGCCCTCCTCCAGGGCACCGCTCCGCTCTCCTACCGCGACGACAGCGCCGTTCCGGAGCCCAGGAAGTGCCCCGGAGCGGCGCTGTCGTGGTTGGGCCTGGGGCTTCCCTCCCCAGACGTCCCGCTCGCCTGGCCCACGGCGAGGCCGGACGAGCAGAGGTGGTGTCACCGGCGGCTCACAGGGAAGCGAGCAGTTCCCGGCAGACCATCTCGCAGCGGCGGCATGCTTCGGCACACACCCGACAGTGCTCGTGGTGGTCAGCGTGGCGGGCGCACTCGTCCGCACACACTTTGCAGGCTTCGGCGCAGGCCTCCAGGATCGCGCGGGTGAGGTTGGCGTCGTAACCGGTGTGCCGGGACAGCACCCGCCCAGTGGTTTCGCAGATATCAGCGCAGTCCAGATCAGTGCGGATGCACTTGGTGAGTTCCGCAACCCTGTCCTCGCTCAGGCAGGCGTCTGCGCATGCGGTGCACGCCTGAGCGCATTCGAAGCACGCTTCGATGCATGCCCGCAGTTTCTCCTGGTCGACTCCGCCCAGACTCTGCGGATAGGTCTCCAGCATCTGTCCCGCGACACTCATCGTGTTCTCCTTCCCGGGTGTACTGCGGCCTGTGCTGGTCCGGGCTTCGGCCAGACCGGACCGTGACCCATCCGCTATCCGCCTGGGACGGAGCCTAACCTGGTGATCTTTCCCGAGGCGGCCTAGGATTCCTCGGTTTTTGGTCCCCCGGTGGGAAGGCCGATGAGGAGCGCGGTCAGCCAGAGGACGATGGCCGCGGTGAAGCCCACGGCGAGGCGCGCGGTTTCTGCGTGCCCGCTCAGCAGCAGCGCGATCCCTGCGGCCCCGATCGCGCAGAGCAGCAGCCCGGCCCACAGGTACACCGCGCGCCGGAAAACAGCGGCGAGCGGGAGGAAGTGGAGTCCTACGAGAGCGCAGATGATTCCGGAGGCCAGCTCGGTCTGGTCCAGGAAGACGAGGACAGCCCCGGCCGCGATGCTCACCACAATCTGGCTTGCCGCGATGAGAATGAACCAGCGCCGCTGTTTTCGAGGGGTGGCTACAACCGATGTTTCGAAGATCCCCCCGCGGGTCCCCATCACGACGACGATGAAAGTAGCCAGAATCGATCCGCCGAGGGCGATCAGCAGCGATGCCGTGTCGGCCAACATGGAACTGGCGCTCATCGCCGCGAAAAATCCGAGCAGGGCCATGAGAACCACACCTCGCGGCTGTGCGCGGTTCTCCGGAACCGATGAAGTAACGGGAGGTGAATCCATATCCCCCCTTCTTCCCCAACAATTTCCCGGAAAACCACTATCTCTTACTGTTGACCCTGTTTCGTCACTCGCTGTCACAGAAGTTCGCTGCTCTTCGTTTTTGTACGGTATCTCTGGCCACTTTCGGCCAACCTTTGTTGGCGAAAAACCGAAAAGAACGCTCTTCGGAGAATGGTGTTCTAGGGGTTGGGCGTGCTCTTCCCCGCAGGCGAACGGCGGCTTTTCCTTTGACTGGTTCTTCGCTTTGAGGCGTTTCCGCGGCTGGTGTGGGCTGCGCGGAACAGTTCTGCCCCGCAGTCACTTGCCCCTTGTCCGGCGGTGCGATGCTGCGGCCGCCGCCCCCGGTCTGGCGGGACGGTGTGTGCCGGGTCTCCCCTGCCATCAGGGGCGCGGGGTGCTAGGGCCTGGGCGGACTGTGGACTGCTGTGCTCTGCGGCAGTCAGCGCAGCCCGAAGATGGGCCGCTCCCGCTCACCGGTGAGGGAATCGGCGATGTCTTCGAAGACGACGAGGGCCCCGGGGACGGGAAGTACTCGCACCTGGGAGATCCCGGTGGCGGGGAGCATCCCCTCGAGTTCCAAGGTCAGCGGTTCGGTTTTGCTGTCCCACGCCGTCACGTCCACGTCGTATCCGCCTCCGGTCGCCGCGTCCTTGCTGAGGTGCACCATGACGGCGGCGTCAGCGAGATCCACCCACGAGGTTCCTGCGAGCACATGCGGATAGGGGGCGCCACTGGCGGCGCTCTGCACAAGCTGGCCGTCCAGGGAGCGGCGCTCGTGCACCAGCCGCCCGCCGTCTTCTGTGTCGATCCGTACCACGGAGACCGTGTCCGCGGTGAAATGTGCGCTGTGGCCGTGTTCGGTGAGGTCCAGGTCGTCGACCAGGATCTCGCCGGTGGCCCGGTCGACCACCAGGTAGCGGATGTCGGACCCCCATTTCTCCACGGCGACGACCGAGCCGTCGGAGGTGACCGGGTGGAGGTGGGAGCGGTAGCCGGTGTGGTGGTAGCTGATCTCCGGGTTAGGGCCGACCGGGCCTTCCCCCGGATATTCGGTGCGCCACAGCTCCTGGCCGGTGGCCGCGTCGAACGCGGTCAAGCGGCTCGTTCCTCCCCGCAGTTCGGTCCGTCCGCCGAGCACCCCGTCCTCCCAGTCGGTAGCGAGTCTGGTGGGGGCGCCCAATTCGTCGTGGCAGTCCTGGGAGACCACGACAGCGTCGGGGAAGGCGCGGATCCAGGTCCGCGGCCGCCGGTCGACCAGGCAGTGGGGGTCGAGCGGCGCGGTCCAGCGCTGGGCGTCGGTGTCGAGGGCGCGGGCGGTGAGCTGCCAGCCGTCGTCGCCGTGGTCCAGCAGGATCCGCGCATCCTTGGTGAGAAGGTCGATAGGGGCGATGCCTCCGATCCGACTGATCCGGCGCCGCTGTTCGGCGTCCCGCCCCAGGTTCATCGGAGTGCTGCTGCGGACCTGGCCAGTGGCGGCGTCCAAGGTGAGCAGCGTGTCCCGGTATCCCCGGTGGTCGTAGACGGTGAAGAAGAGGACGACGGTGCGGCCGTCAGGGGTGACGTTGGCGGTCACCTCTGAGCCCAGTCGGCGGTAGTGCCACGTCTCCTTTCCGGTGACGGTGTCCAGGGCGATCACCCCGTCGCCGACGTCGACGACCGCGCCGGCGGCAGTGGCCAGCACGCGGTGAGTGCGTGCCCCGTGCGGCGGGTGCCAGCGCCAGGCCACCCGTTCCACGGTGGTGGGGACGGGGCGTGCCTCTGCTGCGGTGGCGGTGGTGTGCGAGACGAGGGCGTCCGCGGCGGCCGCCCACACCCCGGTGGCCAGGAGCAACGCTGTTGCGGTGCCGCACGCCAGTCCAGTCAGGGGCATTCCCAGTGAGCGGGGCCGGTGGTTGCGGCCGCACACCGCCATGATCGTCGCGCCCCCGGTCATGGCCACCAGCCCGGTCCATCCCACCACCGACCAGGGGGTGCTGCCGGGGCCGGGGGTGGTGAGGCCGAACAGCCACCGCGGGGTCTCTACCAGGGCCATGAGCGCGGTCACGCCGACGAGGACCCAGCACAGGAGTACCGGGCGCCGCGAGGCCGCGTTCTGGTGCTCTTCCGGGACGCGTTCGAAGAGTTGCAACAGGGTCAGCCAGCCGAGGAGTCCGGCCAGCGCCCAGAAGAAGACGCGGATGATGGGGAGAAGGTCCGGGCCTTCGCCGCTGTCTCCGAAGAGCAGAGGGCTGACCAGGCCGACCAGGGCGCCCACCGTTAACAATCCCATGCCGACCCAGGTGAGGAAACGGCGGAGGGTATGGGAGAGGTGTAGCGGTACAGGGGGCATGGTCGTGGTTCGGCTCCTCGGCGGATATTCAGTGGTGCGGCGACGAGGGCTGCCGGGGGTGTGCCTCCATCGTCGACGAACCGACGAATTCCCGCCAATGGAACCGAACACGGATGGCGGAGTCCTCGTGGCCAGTTGGGTGGTCCCGCCACGGCGCTAGGAGGCCGCAGGTCGAAACCCCGCACCGTTTCCCGGGTGCATCGGCCACCGCGGTCATCGGTTCAGACGGAAGGCTTCGGCAGTCATCTTTCCCACCGTTTCTCCTATTGAAGGAAGTTTACGAGGATTTTGTCTCTGCGACTACCGTTGCGGGGAACTCTTTGCACTATTTCCGGGGGTGCGGCGAGTCTTCGCAGAGCCGCGGCTTCCGTATTCTCGCGTGAATTCCTGGAAAACAGTCCCGGCACCGGATCTGATGTCGTTTCCGGTGCGGGGCAGCACGGTGGGCCTGGGATGCACCCAGGCCCACGGCCACTTTTCGTCACCTGCGTGCCCGGAAGGCGGCGCGGCGACGGGGGTTAGAAGCGTTCGCGGCGTACGACGGTGCGGCGTCCTTTAATCGTGCTTTTCTTCAGTGCCGCGATCACACCGTCGGCAGTGGATTCGGGCACTTCCACCAGGGAGAAGCGGTCAGCGATTTCGATCGCGCCGATGTCCCGTCCGCTCAATGCGGTCTCCCCGGCGATCGCTCCCACAAGGTCTTGGGGGCGGACCCGGGCGTTGCGTCCAATGCCGACGAAGAGGCGGGTCATGCCGTCGGAGGGGCCTCGGCCGCGCCGTTCACCGCGGCCCGGTCCGCTGCGCCGTCCACGGCGTTCGCGGCGTTCGCTCCGCTCGGGGCGGAGCACCGGTTCGGGGATCTCCTCCTCTTCGGTGACGGCGCCGCTGGCTTCATGCGCCAGTTTCACCGCGGCCAGCGCGATCTCCATGATGTCGAACTCTTCGGCGAGCGACTCCACGACCACGCGGAACGCCTCGCGGTCGTCGTCCTCCTCCTTCAGAGCTTCGTGGAGCGCAGCACGGGTCAGTTCGACGCGGCGGGCCCGCAGGTCCGCGACGGTGGGGAGCTTCTCGACGCTGATCGGGCCGCTCGTGCTGCGCTGAATGGTTTTGAGCATCCGGTGTTCCCGCGGCTCGACGAGGGTGATCGCGACGCCTTCTCGGCCGGCCCGCCCCACGCGGCCGATGCGGTGCACGTAGGTTTCGGTTGCCGACGGCACATTGTAGTTGACCACGTGGGTGAGGTGTTCGATGTCGAGTCCGCGGGCGGCGACGTCCGTGGCGATGAGGAGGTCGGCGGTTCCTCCGCGGAGGCGCGCCATGACCCGGTCGCGCTGTTCCTGGCTCATGCCGCCGTGGAGCGCTTCAGCGCGGTATCCCCGAGCGTTGAGCGTCTCGGTGAGCTGGTCGACTTCCTCACGGGTGCGGCAGAACACGAGGGCCGCGGTGGGGGATTCCATGTCGAGGACGCGTCCCAGGGCCGCGGGTTTGTAGGGGCGGGCCACGATGTAGGCGTTCTGCCGGACTTTCGGCTCTTCTCCGGGTGCGGGAGAAGTGCGGGCGATGCGTACGCGCACCGGGTCGGTGAGGTGGCGTCGGGCGATGCCTTCGATGCGGTCGGGCATGGTTGCCGAGAACAGCACTGTCTGGCGGTTCTCCGGCACTTCTTCGATGATCGCCTCGATGTCTTCGGCGAAGCCCATGTCGAGCATCTCGTCGGCTTCGTCCAAGACGACCGTGCGCACCGTGTCCAGGACGAGGGTGCCGCGGCCGATGTGGTCGAGGGCCCGTCCCGGGGTGGCGACGACGACGTCGACACCGCGTTCCAGGGCCCGCAACTGGCGGCCGATGGGCTGGCCGCCGTAGATGGGGAGGATGCGTGCCTTCAGGTGGCGGCCGTAGCGGTGGAGTGCTTCCGATACTTGCAAGGCCAGTTCCCGGGTGGGCACCAGGATGAGCGCCGAGGGAGTGTCCCCGCGGTCGCTGTCCGGCAGCCGGTGCAGGATCGGCAGGGAGAAGGCTGCGGTCTTCCCCGTACCGGTTGCGGCCTGGCCGAGCAGGTCACGGCCTTCCAACAGCGAGGGGATCGCCTCGCGTTGGATGGCCGTGGGCTCCTCGTAGCCGACCTCGGCGAGGGCATCGAGCAGTTCCGGCCGGAGGCCAAGGTCGGCGAAACTGAACTGTTCTGTAATGGTCTTCTCCGTCAATTGCGGCTCCTCGTCGCTGAACACACACGCACGGGACTGGCCGACTGCGTCGGCGTCTCCCCGCGCTCACAACGGCCCCTTACCGTGCGCGATCTATCCCTCGTTCAGCACGGTCAGCAGCCGCTCACCCGTGGCGCGCGGAAGAACCGGGGATCAGGGACATCCGCGTCCGCCGTGGGGTGAGACGCGGAGAAGACCGCTCAATCAAGAAGCCGCTGTAGGTTTACCATTCTCCGCGTTGGAGGGCGGAGTCATGGGCCTACCGGCTCGGGTTCTCCTTCCAGATCGCGCCTGTGCGGCTTCGGCCGCTCCACTGAGCATGGCCGAGACGATCCACTCGTAAACGGTGACCCACGCCGAGCCTACTGAGGGAGCCCACTCAAGAGAGATGTCGCGGGCCGCCTCGATCAGCGCGTGTCCGACGCAGCGGTACTCCTCCAGTCCCAGTCCCCATCGGACGTAGTGGTACTCACCGAGCTTACGTAGGGTATCCCAAGTCTTTTCGGGTTCGTCGAGATGGTTGACGACTTCGACGAGGACGCGGGCCATCCGGACGTGCTGTTCCCCCATGTCCTCGGGGAACAGGTCGCGGCAGCTGGGCAGCAGCCGGAACAGGTGGTGGTAGAAGCGGTCAGCCAGGACTTCTGGCTGGTCCAAGAGGTCGGCGCAGAGGGCCTGGACGAGGCTGACCGTCCGGAGGTCGGGGCGCGGCAGCTCTCGGGTCACCGCAATAGCCATAACGTTTTCCTCCCCTTTTCTCCTATCCCCCAGAAATATCTTTTTGTCTCCCAGCAAATTTTCCAGGCAGCACAAATAGTTCCGGAAAATAAAACAGGATGTCGAATACCATCAAAAAATAGGAACGACAAACCTCTTGGAGACCTAGTCCTTGCTGGTGGGACAGGCTCTGACAGCTACTTTAGACCGTCGTTCACCGTGCTTTAATCCGGGGCACCCTTCGCGGACAGGAGGGTTTTTTCACACCGAAATTCCATGGTCTTTTTGCGGGACTTTGGACTCTAGTGCTCCCGCCTTGCTATCCGCTCTCTTTTCGGTGTTTCCGATACGCTGTGGAGCCTGTTCGATACTCAACAGGAAGATTTGCCAGAAAAGAGAAGAGTTTCCCCTGTTGTCCCTTCGGTTTTTTGTGAGGGAAGTCACGGGGGCCGAGCTGTGCACTCTTATGATCCGGAGTCAGCGTCTCGGTACTCCCCGCGCCTGAGGACGCTCCTGGGGGTACGTGCCGCGTGTGTCGTCTGTGCGGCCGTCCGGCGCTCCAAAGGGAATGCGGTGGTGCCGTGCCAGGCATGCCTGGCACGGCACCACCGCAGTGTTGAGGGTTAGGAAGGGGAGTCGTCCGCGGGCGGTGAGGTGTCCTGCTTGCGAGGGCGGCCCCGGCGGGGGATCGCTTTGACTCCCTGAGGCATACGGCCCGCGTCGATGAGCGCCCGACGTAAAAGAAACTCGATCTGCGCGTTCGTGCTGCGCAGCTCGTCACTAGCCCATTTGGCAAGCGCGTCATACACCGCCGGGTCGAGCCGGAGCAGAATTTTCTTACGCTCGCTTGCCACCGAACCAACCTCTACGAGTACAGCGTTCCTGTGTTGACGACCGGCTGGGTGGGACGGTCGCCGCACAGCACGACGAGCAGGTTGCTGACCATTGCGGCCCTGCGCTCCTCGTCGAGGTCCACCACACCCTGCTCAGCCAGCCGGTTGAGCGCCAGTTCCACCATGCCGACCGCGCTCTCCACGATCTGCTGGCGGGCTGCGATGACCGCCCCCGCCTGCTGGCGCTGCAACATCGCCTGGGCGATCTCCGGCGCGTACGCGAGGTGGGTAAGACGGGACTCGATGATGCGCACCCCCGCCGAGGCTACGCGTTCGGCGAGTTCCGCAGAGAGCTTCTCGGTGATCTCATCGGCATTGTCCCGCAGGGACAGGCGGTCAGTGCCCTCGTGGTTGTCGTAGGGGTAGTTGTTGGCGATGTGCCGGACGGCCGCCTCGGTCTGCGTGCTGACGAACTGGACAAAGTCGTCGACTTCGAAGACGGCGCGAGCGGTGTCCTCGACCTGCCAGACCACGACAGCGGCGATCTCGATGGGGCTTCCGTCCGCGTCGTTGACTTTCATGACGGCGGTCTCGTGGTTGCGGATCCGGGTGGACACCGGCTTGCGGGTCGTCAGCGGGTTGACCCAGCGCAGCCCGTCAATGCGGAGCGTACCGATGTAGCGGCCGAAGAGCTGCACGACACGTGCCTGGTTGGGGTCGATCATGGTCAACCCGCACAGGAGGAAGAGACCGGCGAGGAACAGCAGCGCGCCCACCACGATCAGCGCGACCGCGCTCACATCAGCCGCGTCCAGCGTGTTGATCCGCACCACTCCGCCGATGGCCCCGCCTGCCCCGGCCAGCATCATGACCAGGGAGAAGATGAGGACCGGTATGCCGGATGCGCCTTCGATCAGGCGCTCTTCCACTTGAGTTTCCAGGTTCTCCACCGCCACCGCGGCTTCCCGAGCCATCCATCAGCTCCTCTCACTATCAGACTGATGACTCAAGTCTAGCATTGTGATATCACTTTTTTAAACTCGTTCGGAGGAAAGGGACAAGCGCGGTGATCCACGTACACAACCTCACCAAGCGCTATGGCGCCACCACTGTCGTCGACGGCCTCACCTTCACCGTCGCCCCCGGGAGGGTCACCGGCTTCCTCGGCCCCAACGGCGCCGGGAAGAGCACCACGATGCGGATGATCCTCGGCCTGACCTCACCCACCTCTGGCACGGCCACGATCAACGGCCGCCGCTACCGCACTCTTCCTGCGCCCCTGCGCGAGGTGGGCGCGCTCCTCGACCCCGAAGCAGCCCACCCCGGGCGCA
>NZ_PITY01000007.1:0-33248 GCF_017577275.1 Thermobifida sp. | reverse complement strand
CTGCTCCGTTAACCGGGCGATCTCCGCCGCCACATTGGCGCGGGCCCGCTCCTCCCACCAGGCATACCCCTGCTCAGTGCGGTACAGGCGGGGGGGGGCCCGCAGGGCGCGGACCACCGGCATCCCCCCCCCCCCGCAGCCCCCCACCGCCCGGCGGGGGGCCCGCGTCCGCCCCCCGCAGCTCCCGCCAATCCCCCGGATGCCGCACCAGGTGGTCGGCGAGCGCCCGGCTCGCCCCCACCACCTGGCACAACCGCTCCCGGAAATCCGCGTCCTCGTGCAACGCGGACAGCAACTCCCCCGGATCAGCCGACCGCTCCAGGATCCGCACCAGCCCGAACAAGGCCAGATCCGGGTCGGCCGCCCGGCACAGCGCGTCCACAATCACCTCGTGCGCGGCGTCCGCCAACCCGCTCTCCGCGAGCAGCCGTGCCGCGCGCGTCGCATCGCCGAACCCTCGACGGGCCAGCGCCCCCACACTCGTTCCCGTGCTGTCCCGACTCGCCACAGCACCACGGTAACTCTCAACGCGACCGCATAGGCGGTGCAACGGACGCCACCACAGGCGTCCCCCCACCGAATGCACCATGGCCACCCCAAAGAGACACTCTGGGGGAGTACTCACCAATTGCGGGCTTATGTGGGGGAATCATGCAGTGGCTGCTCCTCATCGGTGCGATCCTCACCGAAGTCACCGGAACCATCTCACTCCGGCTCTCCGACGGGTTCACCCGTCTCGTGCCGTCCCTCATCGCGCTCACCAGCTACGGGATCGCGTTCACCCTGCTCGCCCAAGTCCTCAAACTCGGCATGGGCGTCGGCGTGGCCTACGGCATCTGGTCGGCGCTGGGCGTCACCCTCGTCGCGGTCATCGGCGCCGTGTTCCTCGGCGACACCCTCACCTGGGGCCAGATCGTCGGCATCGTCCTCGTCATCGCGGGCGTCGCCGCCCTCGAACTCGGCGCGGCCCGCTAGCCGCGGCCCCCGCACCGCTGCCCTCCCCGCAACAGCCGGTGCGGGGCCTGCGGTACTACCGAGGCGACCCGGCGCGCGCCCATGCAGAACCGCCCTGGTGGGGCGCCCCACACCTGGGACACCCCACCACACCGGAGCCCCTCCCCCGGGTCTCCACCCTGCTGCGGCCCGCAGTGCGGAATACGGGCCGCGAGCAGGATCAGACGTCGTAGTAGAGCTCGAACTCGCGCGGGTGCGGACGCAGCCGGACCGAGTCGATCTCCACCGTGCGCTTGTAGTTGATGTACGTCTCGATCAAGTCCTCGGTGAAGACACCGCCCTCCACCAGGTACTCGTGGTCCTCCTCCAAGTGGTCCAGCGCCTCCTCCAGCGACGCCGGCACCTTCTCGATCTCCGCGGCCTCCTCCGGCGGCAGCTCGTAGAGGTCCTTGTCCAGCGGCTCCGGCGGCTCGATCTTGTTCTGGATCCCGTCGATCCCCGCCATCAGCATCGCGGAGAACGCCAGGTACGGGTTGGCCGACGGGTCCGGCACCCGGAACTCCAGCCGCTTCGCCTTCGGGTCAGACCCGGTCAGCGGGATACGGATGCACGCGGAACGGTTCCGCTGCGAGTACACCAGGTTGATCGGCGCCTCGTAGCCGGGCACCAGGCGGTGGTAGGAGTTGATCGTCGGGTTGGTGAACGCCAGCAGCGACGGGGCGTGCTTCAACAGGCCGCCGATGTAGTAGCGGGCGATGTCGGACAACTGCGCGTACCCGTTCTCGTCGAAGAACAGGGGAGCGCCGTCCTTCCACAGGCTCTGGTGGCAGTGCATCCCCGAGCCGTTGTCGCCGAACAGCGGCTTCGGCATGAACGTCACCGTCTTGCCCGCCGCGTTCGCCACGTTCTTGACGATGTACTTGTACAACTGGACCCGGTCAGCCTGCTGCAGCAGCGTGCCGAACTTGATGCCGATCTCCGACTGGCCCGCCGTGCCCACCTCGTGGTGGTGCAGCTCCACCGGCAGCCCCACCTCGATCATGGTGCGCACCATGCGGGACCGCAGGTCGCTGTAGTGGTCGCTCGGCTCCACCGGGAAGTAGCCGCCCTTGTAGCGCGGCCGGTAGCCGAGGTTGCCGCCCTCCCGCTTGCTGCCGGTGTTCCACGCGCCCTCCACCGAGTCGATCGCGTAGAAACCGGTGTTCGGCGCGGTCGCGAACTGGACGTCGTCGAAAATGTAGAACTCGGCTTCCGGGCCGAAGTACGCGGTGTCCGCGATCCCCGTGCTCTTCAGATACGCCTCGGCCTTGCGGGCCACGTTCCGCGGGTCGCGGCTGTAGGACTCGCGGGTCAGCGGGTCGTGCACGAAGAACGTGATGTTCAGCGTCTTGTATTCGCGGAAGGGGTCGAGGACAGCGGTGCTCAGGTCCGGCAGGAGCAGCATGTCGGACTCGTGGATCGCCTGGAAGCCGCGGATCGACGAGCCGTCGAACATCTGCCCGTTCGTGAGGAAGTCCTCGTCAACCTTCTCGGCCGGAAGCGTCACGTGGTGGACACCACCGAACAGGTCGGTGAACCGGACGTCCACGAACTGAACGCCTTCGGTGCGGATATAGGCAAGAGCCTCGTCAGCGTTGCTGAACACGATTACCTCCGTGCAGGTTCACAGGACCGCGGGGATGGACGTCCGAGATGTCGCGAAGATCCTCCGCCACCTCCCAGCCACGTAGGTGACGCTAAGAGCAGCCGATTTCCTGGCCGTGTCCCGAATGTTTCGCCGATGTTACGGCCGCTTTTTTCCCCCCAAACCGGGACACCGGGCCCCGTCACGCCCACCGCGCACCCCCAGTACGGTGAAGACATGGGCGAATCGAAAGACCGCGACGGGCAGGCCGCGACCACCGACACCCCCACCGGGAACGAGGCGGAATTCCGCTACCGAGGCAGCCGGCTCGGCTTCCCCGAAACCGGCCCCGGATCCGTGCCCGGCTTCGGCCGCCGCCTCATCGCCGTGATCATCGACTGGATCCTCGCCAACTGCCTGGCGTCACTCCTGTTCGGCACCCCCGTGCTCGGCGGAAGCACCACCCCCGCCGCAGGGGTCACCCTATGGCTACCACTCTTCGTCTTCGCGGTGATGACCGCCGCCCTGCTCGTGCTCTTCGGCACCACGGTCGGTAAACGCCTCGTCGGCATCCGCATCACCGCCACCGGGGAACGGAACTGGCCCTGGCCCGTGGCCATGGTGGTCCGCACCCTTCTGCTGTGCCTGGCGCTCCCCGCCGTCGTCTACGACCGCGACCAGCGCGGCCTGCACGACCGGGCTGCGGGAACCGTCAACCAGCGCCTCTGAGGCCCGAAAACGACAACTGGCGCTGCCGGAACCCGGGACACCCGGTTCCACCAGCGCCAGAAAACCCTGGACGAAACAGGATCAACGCGGCCGGGGGCGCGGCATCTTCGGCATCTTGACCCCCTTAGGGATCGGGCCGCGCGGGGCCTGCATCGCCGGAGGCAGCGCCTTCAACCGGTAGCGCAGCTCCGACAACTGCGGCTTGTTCATGCTCGGCGGCAGCTTGAGGATCCGCTTGCGCAGCTCAGCAACCTTGACCTGGCCCTCACCGTTGCCGACCGTCATGTCGTAGATCGGCGTGTCGTAGGCCACCCGCATCACCCGCTTGCGCTCCGCGGCGATCAGCGACTTCAACCGGTTCGGGTCGCCCTCGCCGACCAGCACCACCCCAGGGGGACCCACCGCCCGGTGCACCACGTCCATGTTCCGGTTGGCGTTCACCCCGGCGTCCACCGTCCAGTTGCCGCGCAGACTCTGCAGAATCGCCAATCCGGCGCCCAACTGCCCGTCCAGCAGCTTGTACTGCACCCTCTGCGCGCTCTGCGAGAACGTGATGAGACCGGCAAGCAGCGCCAACGGGATACCGAGCACAAGCGGATACAGCCAGGAGCCCGTGAGGACGGCAACCAGGATCGCCACGGCCAGAACAGCCACCATCACCCCGAGTGCGATCGGGATGCTCTTCGGACTGTGCTGGTGCACGATCTTGGCGACCATGCCGAACTGTTTGAGCCTGCCGGGCTGTTTCGCGGCGGCACCCTGAGCCGTACCGGCCGGGGCGGTCTTGGAGTCCTTGGGCTTCTTGGCCATACCTCAAGGATAGGTCGGGAAAAAGGACATGTGGGACGGCGGCGGGCGACCACCGCCGCCCCAGGACAAACAACGTTACGATTTCGCGTCCGCCTTGCGACGCTCGATCGCCTGGCGGTACAACCGGCCCGCCCGGTACGACGACCGCACCAGCGGACCCGACATCACCCCGGCGAAACCGATCTCCTCCGCCTCCCGGCCCAGCTCCACGAACTCCTCCGGCTTCACCCACCGGTCCACCGGGTGGTGCAAGCGGGACGGCCGCAGGTACTGGGTGATCGTCAACAAGTCGCACCCGGCCTCGTACAGGTCCCGCATCGCCTGGCTGATCTCCTCCCGGGTCTCGCCCATGCCCAGGATCAGATTCGACTTGGTGACCAGCCCCGCCTCGCGGGCCCGGGTGATCACCTCCAAAGAACGCTCGTAGCGGAACCCGGGACGGATGCGCTTGAAGATCCGCGGCACCGTCTCAATGTTGTGCGCCAGCACCTCCGGCCGGGAGCTGAACACCTCGGCCAGCAGGTCCGGGTCGGCGTTGAAGTCGGGGATCAGCAGCTCCACGCCGGTGCCGGGGTTCAACTCGTGGATCTTGCGGACCGTTTCCGCGTACAGCCACGCGCCCCCGTCGTCCAAGTCGTCGCGGGCCACCCCGGTGACCGTCGCATACTTGAGACCCATCGTGCGCACCGACTCGGCGACCCGCAGCGGCTCCCCCCGGTCCAACGCCGCCGGCTTCCCGGTAGCGATCTGGCAGAAGTCGCAGCGTCGCGTGCACTGGTCGCCGCCGATGAGGAACGTGGCCTCCCGGTCCTCCCAGCACTCGTAGATGTTGGGGCACCCGGCCTCCTGGCACACCGTGTGCAGGCCCTCGCGTTTGACCAGGGCGTGCAGCTCGGTGTACTCCGAGCCCATCTTCGCCCTGATCTTGATCCACGGCGGCTTCTTCTCAATCGGGGTAGTGCTGTTGCGGGCTTCGATCCGCAACAGGCGGCGGCCCTCGGGAGCGATGCTCACAGCCGGCCTTCCTTTCGTTTCGCTTGTGGCGCGTGCCCGCCGACGTGGCTCATGCGTCGACGAACTCGGGGAGAACGGGCCATCCCGCGATCCTGCGGTAGCTGGATGCGCCGAGAACAGCGGCCAGGTGGTGTTCGGTGGCCTCCAGGATGTCGCCCACCCCCACCGTGCGGTCCAGTTCGGCGGTCAGGGAGGTGACCCCGGCGTCCCTAATCCCGCACGGCACAATCCGGTCAAACCACGACAAGTCGTTGTTGCAGTTCAGCGCGAACCCGTGCATCGTCACGCCTTTGGCGATCCGGCACCCGATCGCGGCGATCTTGCGCTCCGGCAACCCTCGATCCGGGGCAGCGGCAAGCCACACCCCCGTGCGGCCCTCCACCCGCATCCCCGACAAGCCGAAATCACCGATCACCCGGATGATCGCCTCCTCCAGCATGCGGACATAGGCGACCACATCCAGCGGAGCCGGCAGTTTGACGATGGGGTAGGCGGTGAGCTGGCCGGGGCCGTGCCAGGTGATCTTGCCGCCCCGGTCGATGTCGATCACCGGGGCACCCGGGTCGGTCAGCGGACGGTCCCACGGGCCAGTCCGCTTTCCCGCGGTGTACACCGGTTCATGCTCCAACAGCAGCACCGTGTCCGGCACCTGGTCCGCGACGCGGCGCTTGTGGAGCTGCCGTTGCAGCTCCCAGCCCTCCATGTAGGGGACCGGGGACTCACCCAACCAGTGGTACAGGAGCTCACTCACACTCTTCACCTTATGCGCTGCCCCGCCCCAGCGGACGCGCGGAAGACGCCGCAGCCCTGCCGCCCCTGAAGAGCCGAGGAGACGGATTTCCAGGAAACAGCCCCATTCACAACTTTGAGTGATAGCCTGATTACATCAAGCTTGTCCGGCGGTTCGCCGCGACAGGCACGTCTCGGCACCGGGGCACGGAAGCCGGGCAACTGAAGACCTTGGTGGTGGGGATCACCAGGGGATGATGGTGGGGTATGCGGTGGGGCGGCACCACACGGTGCCGCCCCACCGTGCGTACGGTGATCGGCCACCCCCGGCCCACGCCGGAAGCGGCCGACCCCGCGGCTCCTACTTGAGCCCCACAGCGTCCTCGAACGCGCCCTCCTCCAACCGGCGCTTCACATCGGAGAGGAACCGGGCCGCATCCGCGCCGTCGATGAGCCGGTGGTCGAAGCTCAACGACAGGTACACCATGGACCGGACCGTGATCACCTCGCCCAGCTGCGGCTCCTCGACCACCACCGGACGCTTCACCACGGTGCCCGTGCTCAACACCGCCACCTGCGGCTGGTGGATGATCGGCGTCTCCACCAGCGCGCCGTACGCGCCGCTGTCCACCATGGTGAACGTGCCGCCGCTCAACTCGTCCGGCACCAGCCGCGCCGTGCGCGCCCGCGCCCCCAAGTCGTCGATCCGCCGGGCCAGCTCCCGCAGCGACAAGCGGCCCGCGTCCTTGACCACCGGGGCCAGCACACCCTGCTCGGTGTCGACCACCACCGCCAGGTTCTCGGTGTCGTGGTAGGTCACCTCGGTGCCGTCGATCACCGCGTTGAGCTTCGGGTGCCGCTGCAGCGCCTCCACCACGGCCAGCGCGAAGAACGGGAAGAAGCCCAACTCCACGCCGGTCTCGGCGGCGAACCGCTCGCCCACCTGCTCCCGCAGCCGGGCGATCGCGGTGACATCCACCTCCACCACCTGGGTGAGCTGCGCCGCCGTGTGCAGCGACTCGACGATCTGCTCGGCGAACGTCTGCCGCAGCCGCGACATCGTCTCCGTGCGGCCCCGCAGCGCCGTGTCCGCGGCCGCGGGCGCCGGTGCCGCAGCAGCACGCTGCCGCTGCTCCCGCATCCGCCGCGCCGTCTCCAACACGTCCTGCTTGCGGATCCGGCCACCCACCCCGGTGCCCTTCACCTGGGACAGGTCCACACCCTCCTGGGCGGCAAGCTTCCGCACCAGCGGGGTCACATACCCTTCACTGGTCGCGTCCGTGCCCAGCACCTGGCCGGTGCCGCTGATCGTCTCCAAGTCCACGGTCGGGGTCTCATCGTCCCGGGTGCGGCGCGGCTGCGGTGCGGGCTCCGTGCGGGCTGCAGCTTCCGGCTGCGCAGCAGGCTGCGGTGCGGGCTCGGGCCGTGCCTCCGGCTTCGGCTCAGGTGCGGGCTGCGGAGCCGCCGGGGCAGCAGGCGCAGCAGCCTGCCCGGCAGGACTGATCAGCGCGATCTGCGCGCCGACCTCAACAGTCTCGTCTTCGCCGACCAGGATCTTCGTCAAGACACCGGAGATAGGGGAGGGGATTTCGGTGTCAACCTTGTCCGTCGAGACTTCGAGCAGCGGCTCGTCGGCCTCGACCGTGTCGCCCTCCTGCTTCAGCCACTGGGTGACCGTGCCCTCGCTGACACTCTCCCCCAAGTTCGGCATGGTCACCGGGGTAGCGGCACCGGCGTCAGCCACCGGAGCAGCGGGCTCGGTGCGGGCCTCCGCGGCAGGCTGCGGAGCAGGCTCCGGCTCCGGTTCCGGCTGAGCCGCCGGCTCAGCCGCCGTCTCGGGAGCGGGCTGAGCCGGCGGCGCCTCCCCAGCCGGAGTGATGATCGCGATCTGCGCGCCGACCTCAACAGTCTCGTCTTCGCCGACCAGGATCTTCGTCAAGACACCGGAAATAGGGGAGGGGATTTCGGTGTCAACCTTGTCCGTCGAGACTTCGAGCAGCGGCTCGTCGACCTCGACCGTGTCGCCCTCCTGCTTGAGCCATTGGGTGACAGTGCCCTCGGTGACGCTTTCGCCCAGATCGGGCATGGTAACGGGAGTCGACATGGGTTCCTCTTGAGTGAGCGGTCACAAGAACGACAGAGAAAGATGATGGGCGGGCTCCCTCGGGCACCCGCCCATCTCCAAGAATCAGTCGTGGACGTGCAACGGCTTGCCCGCTAGCGCCAAGTGGGCCTCGCCCAACGCCTCGGACTGGGTCGGATGCGCGTGGATGAGCTGCGCCACCTCAGACGGCAGCGCCTCCCAGTTGTAGATCAGCTGGCCCTCGGTGATCAGCTCGCCGACGCGGCTGCCCACCATGTGCACACCCAGCACCGGGCCGTCCTTGGCCGCGATGACCTTGACCGCGCCCTGGGTCTGCAGGATCTGGCTCTTCCCGTTGCCCGCCAAGTTGTAGACGAACTCGGTGGTCTCGATCCCGCGTTCGGCCGCGGTCTTGGAGGTGATCCCCACGGACGCCACCTCCGGGTCGGAGTAGGTGACCCGCGGAATACCGTCGTAGTCGATGTTCACCGGGTTCAGCCCGGCAATGTGCTCGGCGACGAAAATACCCTCGGCAAAGCCGACGTGCGCCAACTGCGGCGTGGGGATCAAGTCGCCCACCGCGTAGATGTTGCCGACTCCGGTGTGCAGGTTCTCATCGACCTGGACGAAGCCGCGCTCCAGGCGGATGCCGACCTCCTCGTAGCCCAGCCCCTGGGAGACCGGACCGCGGCCCACCGCCACCAGCAGCAGCTCGCCTTCCACGGTCTTGCCGTTCGCCAGCGTCATGCTCACCCCGGTCTCGGTGAGCTTCACGCTCTCAAACGGGCTGCCCAGCTCGAACTTGATCCCGCGCTTGCGGAACGCCCGCTCCAGCAGCTTGGAGCTGGACTCCTCCTCCGCCGGGACCAGGTGCGGCAGCGCCTCGACAATCGTCACCTCGGCGCCGAACGAACGCCACACGCTGGCGAACTCGACGCCGATGACACCGCCGCCCAGGATGATCGCGGACTTGGGGACCCGGTCCAAGCGGAGCGCCTCGTAGCTGGTGATGATCCGCTCCCCGTCGATCTCCAGACCAGGGAGCGAACGCGCCTGGGACCCGGTGGCCAGGATGATGTGCCGACCCTTGTAGGCCACCCCGTTGACCGTGACCTCGTCGACACCGGTCAGCTTGCCCTCACCCTCGACCAGGGTGATGCCGCGGGCCTTGATCAGACCGGTCAGGCCGCGGTGCAGACCACTGACGACCTTGTCCTTGTACTCGTGGACACGGGCCATGTCGATTGTGTCGAACGAGGCCCGGACACCGAACTTCTCGCTGGCCCGCACCGTGTCGGCGACCTCACCCGCGTGCAGCAGGGCCTTGGTCGGAATACAGCCGTAGTGCAGGCAGGTGCCGCCGAGCTTGTCTTTCTCAATCAGGGCGACACGCATGCCGAGTTCGGAGGCGCGGATGGCGGCCGAGTAGCCACCGCTACCGCCGCCCAGGATGACGAGATCGAATGTGCCGCCGCTTTCACTCACGGGAAGGACACTCCTTTTCCTGCGGTGTGATCACACACCGGTGGCGAGCCCGGACGCGGCTCATAACGTCCGGTCATGGGTTATTCGGCTCTTTGAGCGAGAGACTCGGCGAGACGGACAAGGGTGCGTGTCGCTGCGCCGGTGCCTCCCTTAGGCGTGTAACCGTGGGGTTCACCCTGGTTGAACGCTGGCCCGGCGATGTCCAAGTGCGCCCACTTGACTCCGTCTGCGATGAACTCCTTGAGGAACACGCCGGCGCTGAGCATGCCGCCCCAGCGCTCACCCGCGACATTGGCGATATCGGCGACTGACGAGTCCAGTCCCTTGCGCAGCTCCTCGGGCAGCGGCATGGGCCAGGCCGCCTCACCCGCGGACGTGGCAGCAGCCACCACCTGGTCGCGCACCGCGTCGTCGTTGGCCATCACCGCGAACACGCGGGTCCCCAACGCGACGAGCTGCGCCCCGGTGAGCGTGGCCACGTCCACGATCAGATCAGGATTGTCCTCCTGGGCGCGCACCAGCGCGTCCGCCATCACCAGGCGGCCTTCCGCGTCCGTGTTGAGCACCTCCACGGTCTTCCCGCCGTAGATCCTCAACACGTCAGACGGACGCTGCGCGGTTCCGCTCGGCATGTTCTCGGCGATCGCGAGATAGCCGACCACATTCACCGGCACCCGCAGCTCGGCGATCGCGCGCATCGCGGCCAGCACCGCGGCCGCGCCGCCCATATCGGACTTCATCCACTCCATCGCGGAGCTGGGCTTCAGCGACAACCCACCGGAGTCGAAGGTCATGCCTTTGCCGACCAGCGCCAGCGTCGTCGTCGCCTCCGGGTGGCTGTAGGACAGGCGAACCAGACGCGGCGGGCTGGACGACCCCTGGCCGACACCGATCAGACCACCGTAACCGCCCTCGGCCAGCGCCTTTTCGTCAAGGATCGTGATATCCAAGCCGTGGTCCCGGCTGACCTGCTCGGCGATCCCCGCGAAGTCGGCGGGACGCAGGTCCGCGGGCGCGGTGTTCACCAGGTCGCGGGCGAGACAGACCGCGGAAGCCACCACCGTGGCGCGCTGCACCGCCTCAGCCGCGTCCGCAGCCCCGCTGACCACAGTCACCGAGCTCACCGGCTCCTTCGTGGAACCCGTGCGGTAGCGGTCAAAGGAATAGCTGCCCAGCACAGCGCCGAGCGCCGCGGCAGCGGCCAGCTCACCGGTGTCCGCGGGCAGTGCGACCACCACCCGGGACTTGCCGCGCAGGGCACGCAGCGCGGCACCCGCGGCGCGCGCCACGACGTCAGCGGAGACCGATGCACCGTCCGCCGGGGCCGGTCCCAGCCCGACCGCGACCACCACGGGGGCCGCCACAGCGCCCAGGGACGGGACAGTACGCACCTCCTCCACCGCTCCGGTGGCACCCAGCAGGGCCAGGGCCGAGCCGAGTCCGCCAGAAAAAGCGGAATCGACCTCGGAAGCACCCGACGCCGGCACGAGGCCGTCGTCTCCCGAGTGGTAGCCGACGACGACCGCGTCAGCATCGAGCGAACGTGGGGATTCGGATTTGACTTCCAGCGACGTGCTCACGGTCCTGATGCTAGTCCTTGCGTTGTACGGGCCGACACACGCATAGCGGGCGCGCCCTGAATTCTGTGACGGACATGGGGGAACGCTTGGCCGCGCCGAAAAGACGTGTCGAATTCGCTGGCTGGGAGTTCACGTCGGAAACCCGGCGGTACCAAGACAACCCCGAGTGATTTTATGTGAATCGGTGTGATTCTGCTTACAGATGCTTACAGGGCTGCTGCGGTGACCAGTGCGGCCCCGGCGGCGCTCTCCACCAGCGCACCCAACACATCACCGGTGATCCCGCCCAACCGACGGCACACCCACACCAGCACTCCGCCCGCCACCACCAGACCCGCAGCCACCGCCGCACACCACGTCCACTCCACCAGGCCCACGGCCAGCACCACGCCCGTGACCGCGGCGGCGGCGGGATAGGGCACAGTACCAGACACGAACGCGCCCAAACCCTCCGGCCGTGCCGCGCCCACCAGCCGCGTGCACGCCCACGTGACCGCCAACCGCCCCGACACCAGCGCGGCAGCCAACCCGGCCACCGCCGCCCCCGTCCCCTCCTCCGCCAGCGCCGCCACCGCCGCCACCTGGAGCAGCACCACGAACACCAGGGTGATCACACCGAACGGGCCGATATCGGACCGCTTCATGACCGCGAGCGCCCGGTCCGCGTCCGCCCCGCTCCCCAACCCGTCGGCCACATCCGCCAGCCCGTCCCAGTGCAGACCGCGCGTCAGCAACGCCACCGCGCCCACCGCCGCCACCGCGGCCAGCAGCGGAGACACGCCCGCCCACAGCGCCCCCGCCAGCACGGCCCCGGACACGGCAGCCAACAGCACCCCCACCAACGGCGCCGCGGCCATCGCCCAGCCCGCCACCCGGCGATCCACCCGGGACACCGGCACCGGGATCGCCGTCAACGTGCCCAGCGCCATCCGCAGCCCGTCCGCACAGTCCCGCAGCATCCCGCTCACGGCAGCGACAGCACCCGCCCGGCCGTGACCAGCACGACCTCCTCCGACTCGGCGGCCAGCCTCTGGTTCACCCGGCCCAGCCAGTCCCGGAACAGCCCCCCGCTCACCGTCGGCGGCACCACACCCGACCCCACTTCGTTCGTCACCGCCACCACGTAGGCCGCGCTCGTCCGCCACGCCGCCACCAGCGCGTCGATCCGCTCCTCCAGCCGCTGCTCCGCGTCCGCAGGCACCTCGTCCGCCCACATCCCGCACTCGCCCATGACGTGCGCCAGCCACGTGCCCACACAGTCGAACAGCACCGCGCCGTCCGCCTCCGCCAGCACCGCCGCGACATCCGTCGTCTCCACCGTGCGCCACCACGCCGGGCGGCGCGACCGGTGTGCGGCCACCCGCTGCGCCCACGCCGCATCCGCGTGCGGATCCGGGGCCGGGCCCGTCGCCACGTAGAGCACCTCCGGCTCCCCCAGCAGCCGCAGCTCCGCCTCCGACGACTTCCCGGACCGCGCCCCGCCCGTCACCAGCACCCGGTACGGGCCGTGCGGCCGCGACGGCGGCCACGCATCCGGCGGGCACCGCAGCTCCTGGCCGTCCAACGGGGCCAACGCCCCCCACAGCCGGGCCCGGCGGTCGAACTCAGCCGGAGAATGCACCCGGTGGTCGCCGCCCACCGCCACCACGACCGTGGTCAGCCCCACCACGCCTGCCCGCCGCAGCGCACCGATCGTCTCCGGCGACTCGCCCACATCCACCAGCACCAGGTCTGCCTGGTGGTCGGGACGCGGATCCTCCGGATCGCTGTCCGGCGGGGGAGTCGCCGGAGCGTCAGGCCGCGCAAACAGCAGCCGGCCGCCGTCCGCGCCGTCCACCCGCAGCCCGTAAGGCGTCTGCGCCGCCGAATAGCCGGCCGGAAGCAGGTTCGACACCAGCCCATCGGGGGAGGACAGGCTCAAGACATCGTCCACGGTGACCCGAAGCGGCAACCGACGGGACTGGACAGCGAGGTTGCAGGAGGCACAACGGCAGTGAGGGGCGGGCCACCCTGCCGCCCCGGCTGTTCCGGCGAGACGAATACGCACGTCCGTTAGTTAACCGTAGTGGACCGGTCAGGATGTCTGAGGACGGCTGGGATTCCCGTCTCACCAGACACTTTGCGTGACCGGAAAGAAGAAAAGTGAGGAGCATCCATGGCGTGGAGCTGGCGGTACGAGAAAGCCGACGGGACCGTGCTCAGCGGTGAAGACCTCCCCGACACCCTGTTCCCCTCCCGCGGCGACGCGGAAAGCTGGCTCGGAGAACACTGGCGGACCCTGCGCGAATCCGGAGCAGAACGGGTCGTCCTGCTCAACGAAGGCGTCGCCAAATACACGATGAGTCTGAACGACGAGATCTAGGCGGGACACCAGCCGCCCACCCCCGCAGCAGCGCCCCGGGCAGGACGCCCGGGGCGGCACCACGCGCACCCCCAAAGAGCGGGGGTGCGCAGCAGGACCGGGACGCTCACACGGTCACGCGTTCCGCGTGGGTGAACCGCGGCAAGCGGTGGACGTGCACCCGGTCCTCCGGCAGCACGTCGCGGGCCAGCTCAGCCAGGTGGGCGTGGTGGGTCAACACCACCGGCTGGACCCGGTCCGCCACCGACTCCAGCACCCGCAGCCCGGCCGCAGCCCGCTCGTCGTCGAACGTCATGAACACGTCGTCGAGCACGAACGGCATGGACTGGTGCTCGGCCGCATAGTGCTCCACGGTCGCCAACCGCAGCGCCAGATAGAGCTGGTGCCGAGTGCCCTCGCTCAACGCCCCCATGTCCACCAGCTTCCCCGTGGCGCGGCGGACCCGCAGCACGGTCGTGCCGTCGTCAGCTGTCTCCGTCTGCAACTCGCGAAACCGGCCCACGGTGAGCTGCCGGAACAGCTCCTCGGCCCGGCGCAGCAGCGGGCCCTGGTGGGCCTGCCGGTACTCCTCGATGCACCGCAGCAGCAGCGTGTGCGCGAGCACCAGCCGCGTATGGGTCTCCGCGTTCTGGGCGATCCGGGCCAGCACCTCCTCCCGCTCCTGGGCGGCCTGCGCGGCCAGCGCCGACCCGTCAGCCTCCCCCAGCTCCCGCTCCGCTTCAGCCAAGTCGCGCACCGCGGCGCGATGCTCCTCCTCCGCCGCGGCAATCTCCTGGCCCAGCTCTGCCAGACGGCCCGCCAGCTCCTCCCGGTCGACCCCGGCCGCAGCCTGCTCCGCCTCCGCGACCCCGCCCGGCCACGACTCGGCGAGCGACCGCTCCACCAGCGCCACATCGTGCCGCAGCTCCCGCACCTGCTGGGCGCGGTCGATCGCCGCCCGCAGCTCCGCAACCGAATCGACGCCCGTCTCCTGGCACATCTGCGCGCACTCGGCTTCCACGGCCTCCAACCGGGCCTGGGCGCTGCGCGCCTTCCCGCGGAGCGCCTCCACCTCCTCACTCAGCGCCTGGCGCCGCTGCTCCTGCGCGCTGTTCTCCGCCACCCGGTGCCGCAGCGCGTCCAGGGCAGCGTGCCGCTGGGCAGCACTGTCCGGCACGGGCAGGCCGCAGGCCTCGAGCACCGCGCCCACCCGGTCGTGGAAAGCAGCGATCTGCTCGCGCAGCTCCTCCGCCTCCGCGGCCCGCTGGTCGGCCTCGGCGAGCCGGAACGCCGCCTCCGCGCACTGGTCGAGGTCGTGCAGCACCTCCTTAGGCAGCCGGTCCCCGGACACGGGCACCGACGCCGCAACCGTGCGCCACTCCTCCTCCCAGGCGCGCAACCGCTCGGTGACCGCGTCCAGCTTCGCCTCGGCCTCCACCAGGGACCGTTTCGCCTCCTGGACGGTCCGCTCCTGGTCGGCGCGCTCCTGCGCGGCCTGCTCGCGGCGGGCGCGTTCCGCGGCGGCCCGCTCCCGCAGCTCCCGCACCACCGCCTCCACGTCCGCGTCCTCCGCAGCCTCCGGAACCTCGGCCCCCGCGTCGCGGAGCGCCCGGCGCAACTGGTCGGCGTGGGCCGCGGCCCGCTCCCGGCGATCCGCCAGCTTGCGGCAGGCCGCCGTATGCTCCTCCTGGCGTCTGCGCAGCTCGGCGAGCCGGTCCAGCACCGTTTCTGCCGCATCCACGTCCGGGGCAGGCAGCAGCGGGTCAGGCCACAACGCCTGCCACTGCGCCGCGAGCTCCTCCCCGGCCGCACGCGCGGCCGCGGCCTCGCGCTCCGCCAGCGCCAAGCGGTGCTCCAACACGGTGATCTGCTGCCGGGCCTGCTGGCGTTCCGCGATCCGCTGCGCCCCGGCCAAAGCCCGGTCAGCGAGCTCGTCCGCGTCGCGGACCGCGCGCTCGTAGGCGTCCGCCGCCTCCGCATCCGAGCCGTCGCGGACCCGCTGCCACAGCGCGTCCCGCTGCCGGCGGGCCTCCGCCAACGCCTCCTCGGTGGGAACCGTCTCGTCTTGGGTGAGCTCTGCCAACCGGAGCCGTTCCCGCGTCAGCTCCGCACGCACCTGGGCGCACTCCTCGTCGGCGCGCCGCTGTGTTTGCGCATGCTCGTCCGCGCGCCGCCGGTAGGCGACCACCTGGTCCCGCAGCGGGGCGTGCGCGGCAGCCAACGCGGCACAGTCCGCGGGATCCCAGCCCGCGTCCCGTGCGATGCGCTCCAAGGCAGCGGCGGTCTCATGCACCGTGTCGGCCGCGGCAGTCATCTCGTCGAACAGCGTGGCAGGCAGCGCATCCAACGCGGCAGCCAGCGCAGCGCTGTCGCCCGGGTCAGGCAGCGCGTCCAACCGCTCCTGCTCGGCGGTGTGGCGGCGGCGCTGCTGCGCCACCTCCCCGCGGGCCTCCTCCACGCGGGGAAGCAGGTCGGCATAAGCGTCCGCGAGCTCCCTCACCCGGTTCCGCGTGGCCTGGTCCACGGCAGGCACCGCGGGACCGTCCGCCCCGGCCGGGTCGGGGCGCACCTCCTGCAGGATCTCCCGCGCCTCCTCCCGCAGGCGCGCCGCCTGGCGTTCCAACGCAGCGAGCCGCTCTTCGTCGGCTTCGATCCGCTCCCGGGAACGGGCCAGCCGCTCCACCTCCGGGGCCGCGTCCAGCAGGCGCGCATCCACCACCAGCCGGTCCAGCTCCTCCTGCTTGGCCGCGAGCTCGGCCGTGCTGTCCGCGAGCGTCTCCTCGGCAGCACGGGACTGCTCCTCCAAACGGGGGAGCCGGTCGGCGAAATCCAGGGGGGCGAGCGGGCCCTCGGCTTCCAGCTCCGCGATCCGCCGCACCTGCTGAGCACGCGTGTGCAAGGCAGGAAGCGCCTGCTGCAGGGCGGTCCACCGTTTCTGCTCCTCACGGAGGGACGCCAGCTTCTGGTCCAGGTCCTTTTCCCGCTGCCGCTGTTCCGCAACGGCGGCCAGCCTGCGCCGGTAGTCCGCAATACGAAGCTGCGCCTCCCCGATCCTCCTGTTCAGATCCTGGTATTCGCCCAGCTCCTTGTTGATCGTCGGCCCCCGCCTCCCCTGCGGGCGGAACAGCGCGTCCCGCTGCTTTCTCAGCCGTTCCACCAAAGCGCGTAACTGGGGGTAGGCGCGAGCGGACAGCAACGCTTCACCGACGTCGCCGCCCCCTTCCAACAGCGACTCCCCGCCGCGCTCAAGCTCCTCGAGAGTGAGCGCGAACATGGAGAGGAACGTCGAGCTGCTCACCCCGCCCAGCAGCCGCTGCACCACGCTCTCATCCAGCGGATTCCCCCGCGGATCAGTCAACGAGTTCTTGTCGCGCTTGTGGCGGACGAACTCCACGACCCTGCCGTCGTCGCTGCGGACCACAGCCCGCAGCTTCATGTCCGGTTTGTCGTGCACGAAGTCGTAGGGGGTCTGTTTAGGAATCTTGTAGAACAGGTCGTGGAGCGCGCGCAGCGCGGTGCTCTTCCCCGCTTCGTTAGGGCCGTAGACGATGTGCACCCCGGGGGCGCCCAGCGGCAACGACAAGTCGGTGAACGGTCCGAAAGCTAGCAGGTCCAGGCGTTCGATCCTCACTGCGCACCCCCCAGCTCAGCGGCCAGCAGCTCCACCGCCTCCGCCAACAGGTCGCGCTGCCGCTGCGGGTCGCTCAGCTCTTCCCGCAGCTGAAGAGGCAGTTTGCCCAGCAGTTCGGCCGACGCGATGACCTCGGTGAGCTGCTCCGGGGATGCGGAGAGCCGGGCCGCGGTCCGCCACAGCTCACCGACCAGCTCGTCCGCGTGGGCGGCGTCGAGACGCTCCTCAGGGGGAGACGTCTTCACCCGGAGCTTCTCCAACCAGGTGTCCGGGCGCTGCGCGGCGATAGCGCGCAGCTCGTTCAACAGCTTCTCGTGGTCGCGGTGCAACTGCTCGTGGGCGTCCGTGGGGCCTTCGACCACCACCCGCACCGCGTGGACGCGGTTGGGTTCGGTGTCCCCGGCCAGCTCCTTGTCGAGCTGCTCGGAGACCAGGGTGAGCACGTCGGATACATCGCGGGCGCTGCGCACATCCACCCGCAGCTCGTGCCAGCGAGCCGCCGTGTCGAGGTCGTGGTGGCGCAGCCCTGTCACCCGGTGGCGGTCGTCCACGGTGACCAGCGTGCAGCCTTTAGGCCCGGCCTCGCGGACGTTCCGCCCCTGAATGTTCCCCGGGAACACCACTTTGACGTCGGCGTCGTATTCCACCTGCCGCTGGTGGACGTGGCCCAGCGCCCAGTACTCGTAGCCGTGGTCGACCAACTGGTCGATACGGCACGGGGCGTACGGCTCGTGTCCTTCCCGACCGGTGAGCGCAGTGTGCAGCAGGCCGACGTTGAACAAGCCGGACCGCGGCGCGGGATAGTGTTCGGCCAGGTTCGCCCTGACCTCCCGCTGGGCGAACCCCTGGCCGTGGACGGCGAGCCCGCGCTGCTCGTCGACCACCGTGGCGGGGCGCTCCGTGGGAAAGTAGTGCACATTCTTCGGCAGGGAAGCGGTCAGCGTCCGCGTCATCAGGTTCGCCGCGTCGTGGTTGCCCGCGATCAAATACACCGGGATGCCGGCGTCGCACAGCCGGGTCATCTGCCGGGTGAAGAACAGCCCGGTGTTGTAGTCGGGCCAGTCCCCGTCGTAGATGTCCCCGGCGAGCAGCACCGCGGTGACCTCCTCCTCTAAGGCGAGAGTCACCAGGTTCTCCAAAGCCTGCCGTGTCGCCCCGCGCAACTGGTCGGCCGGGGCCCCCTCGTACCGGGAAAGGCCCCGCAGTGGACTGTCGATGTGCAGATCAGCGGCGTGGAGCAACTTCATGGATCTCCTCCGGGGGAAGACGGAAGACAGCGGACCAGCATGCCATGACCTGGGATAGCGTGCAGCGGATCGCGGGAACATCCCCAAAAGAGAGGACACCGCGGGGTGCTGCTCCGGAATGGAAAATGAATTCGGTGCTACGGTGCGGGAAATCTATGCTGGGGGTCGCTGGTCGGTCACGAAAAGCAGTGGCGCCCAGTGAAATACCTACCCCCTTATCTGCACGGAGCAGGAATGGCGCAGGAACTTCCCAGGTCAGTGAAGGCCATCAGGATTCTGCTGTTCGTGGTGGCGGCACTCACGTTCGTGGTCGCAGCGGCACTGTTCATCGCCGGGGGAGCGTCTGCCTACGCCTTCGGGTATGCGCTCGCGCTCTCCCTGCCGGGGGTCGTGCAGCTGGGGCTGGGACTGCTGGTGCCTAAAGGCGGCGGCGGAGTGTTCTACGCCATTCTCGTCACCGAGATTCTGCTGGTCCTCGTCACCCTGGCCGCCATAGTCGGCGGAGACGGCCGAGTGACCGAACTCGTCTTTCCCGTGGTCATCCTGGTGCTGTTGAGCCGCCCTTCCGCGCGCAACTTTTTCTTCGACCGCTGACCGCCGTGTTTGAGGCCCGTGTTTTAGTTCCTGGGGCCCTATACACGGTAACGGAAAGCCACTAATTTCATACATTCCGCACCCGTATGTGCGGCGTTGGTGTGGCTAGGGAAAAGCGTCGCTGAAACAGGTGGGTAGTGCTCAGACGGATTCACGACCCGGAACGGGGAGCATCGTTCACGGAATATGCCGGGGTCCTCGTGCTGGCCGCGGCAATCGTGGCCGTCCTGGCATTCTCCGGTATCGCGGCACGCGTCGCTGAAACAGTCGACTCCGCGGTAGCGGCCATCCTCGGCGGCGACCCCATGGACGCCCCTGAGGGAGACGGCACCACCCCGAGCGGGGGAGGGGGCGTTACGCCGGACGGGTCCGGGGAAGGGGCTGGCCAGCCCGGCACACCGGACTCCCCGCCGGAGAACGCGCCTGCGGACGGCACCGGCTCTGACGAGGGCACCATCGTGCCCACGGGGGTGGAGGCAGCGGGCCGACCGCGGCCGACCAGAACACCGGTGGCGGACTCTTGGACACGATCAGCCAAGGGCTGAAAGACGTCGGCACCGGCATCTGGGACGCGGGCGCCGACTTCGTCACCGGGATCAAAGACGACGCCGTCGGCCTGTGGGAAGGCGCCAAAAAACTGTGGAACGCCCCGGGGCAGTGGTTCTCGGACGCCAAAGACAGCATCGTCGAAGGCGCCAAGAACACCTGGAACCAGGTGACCACCGACCCCGGCGGGTTCTTCCTCGACCTGCTCGTCAGCGATGAGGTCCAAGAAGACTGGAAGAACGGCGACAAGACGCATGCCGTCGCCCAAGGCATCGCGGAAAACCTCATCGGCCTGATCCCCGGCGTCGGCTGGTACAAGAAAGGCAACCGGGCCCTCAACGTCATGGGCGGCAAGGACCGCGGCTCCGAGACCACCCCCGGACCGGTCCGCGCCGACGGGGACCAGCCCGGCGACAACCGCCGCAGTGACGACGAAACCACCCGGCCCCCGGCGCGGCCGTGCCGGGGCAACAGCTTCGTGCCGGGCACGCTCGTGCTGCTGGCCGACGGCACGTACGCCCCCATCGAAACCATCACCGTGGGGGACGACGTGTGGGCGTTCGACCCGCGCACCGGCACCGAAGGCCCCCGCACCGTCACCGACCTGCACACCAGCCACAGCACCACCACCCTGGTGGAGCTCACCGTGGACGACGGCACCGAGCACGGCGGTGTCGTGGTCGCCACCGACGCGCACCCGTTCTGGGTTCCCAGCCTCGCCACGTGGGTGGCCGCCATCGACCTGGAACCGGGCACGTGGCTGCGGACCAGTGCCGGAACCTGGGTCCAGGTCCGTGCGGTAGCGGTCCGCACAGCCGAAGCCCAGCGAGTCCACAACCTCACCGTTGCCGACCTGCACACCTACTACGTTGCGGCCGGAGCAGCCGACGCACTCGTCCACAACGAAGCAGGGTGCATCGACAAGTCCCACCCCATCGAGGTCGAAGCCGGCCCTGAAGCGGCCCAGGAGTGGCGGAAACGCTGGGAAGAACAAGGACAGGCCCTCAGCCACCGGCGGAACGTCGCGGTCGCCGACATCCGCATCGACGGTTTCAACGCAGGGCAACTGGTGAGCGTCAGCGGGCAGAACGGACGTCCCGGCACGGTAGAGCTGCCCGCAAACCCCCGCTACACGCCGAAACCCGACATCAACCGCGACGGCTCGGTGGGAAACACCCGGGAATACGAGACGGAACGCAAAATCCTGGAGCACGTGGCACAGCAGTTGAACCCGCGCAACCCGGACGGGAGCATCACCGCGCCGCGCACCGACATCACCGGGGAAATCCACCTCTACACGGAGCTTCCCCCGTGCCATTCCTGCGGTCGCGCCCCCTCCGGTGACGATCCGGGAGGGATCATCGAACAGTTCAAGAGAGAATTCCCGAACATCGACGTGAAAGTCACCTACGGCGACGGGCAGACCTACCCCTGAGCCTGAAAGAAAGGAGAAACAGAAAGCTCGCGCAAGGGAGCAGGCCCGGGGAAGCCGACGGCTCAAGGCACGGAACGAACCATTAGTCGCGGGTCGGCGCCACCCCCGGGCAGAATTCAGGCTGTCCGCGGCCCGCAGGCAGAACAACGGGGTGCCCGCACACGGCGCCCCGGCCACAAGCGGAGAAACAGGGAACGTCCGAGCAGCACCCTCGGGCTTTCGGGGAAGAAGAGGTGACGGCCATGGGAAGAAGCGACTCTGCGCCTTTCGACCCTGAGTGGTTCACGAAAGAACTGATGGAACGGGGAATCGCCACCCCGGAGCAGATCACAGGCTGCACCCCGGAAGAAGTCGCCGAGGTGCTCGCGGAGAAAAAGGACGTTTCCGTGCCGCAAGCCTACGTCGACTTTCTACGGTGCGCCGGGCGGAGCGCAGGAAGCCTCTTCCAAGGCTCCGACATCCACTATCCGGACTGCCTGGGGATCAACGCGTATGCCGAAGAGTTCGCGCGGGACGACGACCCTGGGCTCACCACGGAAGGGCGGTTCTTCTTCTACGTCCACCAGGGCTACGCGTTCTACTTCTTCGAACACGGCAAAGACGGCGTCTGGAGCTACGTCGAAGGAGACGGCGAGCCGCGGAAGTACGCGGCCACGTTCGTCGAATTCCTCAGCAGCCAGCTCGACAACGCCACCCGGACGGCACGCCGGTAGGACAGCCGCCCGATCCGTCGGGAAACCCCCGTGCCCCGGCAGGCGCCGCACCGCAGCCGACACCCGCACACACCCGACGCGGCACGCCCGGGCGGACGCGAACCGTCCACCCAGCCGTGCCGCGCACGATATTCAGGGCGCCGTCACCCTGCACCGGAAACTGGGAGCACACTCACCCGTGCCCGGAGGGCAGCAGACCCGCCCAGGCTACGGCCGCTCCTTCGGGCTCGCGGTCAGCGCCGGGTCGCGCTCAACAGCGTCCCCCAGGATCTCGTCGATACGGCGCATCAGCTCGGCGTCGAGCTTCACCCCCGCCGCCTTGGCGTTGTCCCGCACCTGCTCCGGCCGGGACGCGCCGATGATCGCCGCCGACACGTTCGAGTTCTGCAGCACCCACGCCACCGCCAACTGCGCCGGAGTCAGCCCGGCCTCCGCGGCCAGCGGCAGCAACTGCTGCACCCGCTCCAGCAACTGCTGGTTGTCGAGGAACTTCCGGATGAACTGGGCACCCGACTTCTCGTCCGTGGCCCGAGAACCGGAAGGCGGCGGCTGCCCCGGCTTGTACTTGCCGGTCAGCACGCCCTGCGCGATCGGCGACCAGACGATCTGCCCGATGCCTTCCCGCTTGCACAGCGGCACCACTTCGGCTTCGATCACCCGCCACAGCATGTTGTACTGCGGCTGGTTGGACACGATCCGGTCGAAGCCCATCTCGTCGGCGATCTTCAGCGCCTGCTCGATCTCCTCGGCACGCCACTCCGAGACACCCACGTAGAGGACCTTGCCCTGGCGCACCAAGTCGTCGAAGGCGCGCAGCGTCTCCTCCAACGGGGTGGCGTAGTCGAACCGGTGCGCCTGGTACAAGTCCAGGTAGTCGGTGCCCAACCGGCGCAGCGACTCCTCCACCCCGCGGATGATGTGCTTGCGCGACAGGCCCCGGTCGTTCTTCCCCGGACCCACCGGCCAGTACACCTTGGAGAAGATCTCGATGCCGTCACGGCGCTGCCCTTTGAGCGCCTTGCCCAAGACCTCCTCGGCACGCCCCTGGGCGTAGACGTCGGCGGTGTCGAACGTGGTGATGCCCTCGTCCAGCGCAGCGTGCACGCACGCTATCGCCGTCTCCTCTTCGACCTGGGAGCCGTGGGTGATCCAGTTTCCGTAAGCGATTTCGCTGACAACAAGTCCGCTCTTGCCGAGATGACGGAATTCCATGACCGTACACCTTAATTGCTCGGCCCACCGAACTTACTCGGAAGTACGGCCGTTGTGGCGCAGTCAGCGGCGGTGCTTCGCCAAAAAGTCGTCTCCCACGTTCACCCGAGGCTTCGGCAGCCGCAGCTTGCGGATCTGCACCTGGCGCATCACCGCGTACATGCCGGAACCGCGGACGTTCTCCGTCTCCTTCGGATAGTGCTCCGCGATCAGCTTCTTGACGCGGCGCGCCGTGAAGAAGCCCTCGATGACGATCGTCACCATCATCATGGGCCACACCACATAGGCGGCGAACAACTGGACCTCGGGCACGGGCACGAACATCAGCACGATGATGGCCAGCGAAAAGTACAGGAAGAACTCGCTGAGCGTGCGGCGCGAGTCGACATAGTCGCGGGCCAACGCACGGGCCGGACCGAGGTCCTGGGGCCGGAAGTAGCGGTCCTCCGGCTTGACCAGCCCGGCACGCTCCCGCTGCCGCCTCCGCCGCTCCCGCTCCCACATCAGCTTGTAGGCTTCCCGACGCGTCTTCGGGGCGGACAGCGGCCTGCGGAGCTCCCGGGCTGCTTCCTTGCGTTTGGGAGTGGGAACCCCCTTCTTCGGGGAGTGTCCCTTGCGGGCAGGCGCTTTGTCGGTCTCAGACTTGGTGGAATTGCTCATGACCTGCTCTTGGGATGCTGAGGCGGAGCGACGACGGAACACACCCATCAGGGTAGCCGCTCACCACTCATAGCGGCCCTCGGGCAGAGCGCATAAGGTTGAAAGAAGCGCCCGCTGGGAACAGCCGATACGGACCGAGAAAGAGGACGGCCACGCCGATGAGCGTGTTTCAGCGACTTTCCATGATCTTCAAGTCCAAGGCGAACAAAGCCTTGGACGCCGCGGAAGACCCGCGGGAAACCCTTGACTACTCGTACCAGAAGCAGTTGGAACTGCTGCAGAAGGTGCGGCGCGGGGTGGCTGACGTCGCTACTTCCCGTAAGCGTATCGAACTGCAGATCCAGCAGTTGGAGCAGAAGGCCGCCAAACTGACCAACCAGGGTCGGGCCGCGCTGGCGCAGGGCCGGGAAGACCTCGCCAGGGAAGCCCTGGAGCGTAAGTCCGCGCTCCAGCCGCAGCTCGACAGCCTGCACGAGCAGCACGCCCAATTGCAGAGCGAGGAGCAGAAGCTCACTCTGGCCGCCCAGCGGCTGCAGGCCAAGGTGGAAGCCTTCCGCACCCGCAAGGAGACCATCAAGGCCACCTACACCGCCGCCCAGGCCCAGACCCAGATCAGCGAGGCGCTCACCGGCATCTCCGAGGAGATGGGCGACGTCGGACTGGCGATCCAGCGCGCTGAAGACAAGACCGCGGAACTCCAGGCCCGCGCTGGCGCCGTCGACGAACTGCTGGCCTCGGGGGCGCTGGACGACCTCAGCGGTGCGCCCCGCGACGACATCCAGGCGGAACTCGACCGCATGGCCAGCACCGACGCGGTGGAGCGGGAGCTCGAAGCGATGAAGCGGGAGCTCGGCCAGGGCGGAAACGCGCCCAAGCAGATCGAGGGAGGCGGCGCGTGATCGTCCGCATCATGGGCGAAGGGCAGCTGGACCTGTCCGAAGCCGACCTCGACGTGCTCAACGACTTCGACCGCAAGCTGGAAGAGGCCATCGAATCCGGTGACGAGGCCCGCTTCCGGGTCGCGCTGCACGACCTGCTGGCCAGAGTGCGCGCGGACGGCAAACCCCTGCCCGACGACTCCCTTCAACCGTCGCAGTACATCCTTCCGCCGCCCGACGCGAGCATGGAAGAAGTGCGGGCCATGCTCGGGGACGAAGGGCTCATCCCCGACAGCCTGTAGCCGCGCTCACCGGTCCGGACGGGGCCGCCACGACCCTGGCGGCCCCGTGTTTCGTTTCCGGCCCTCCGGTCAGTGGGCGTCCGGGGCCCTCCTGCCCGACCTCGTAGGGGTGTACCCGGACCCGATGGAAGGCGGTGTGACGTGGCACGCACCAGGTTTATCCCCGACCGAGGGCTCACCGTCCGCATGGCGACCACCATGGTCCTGCTGGCCCTCGTCTACGCGGCGTTCGTGGTAGCGCTGCTGTGGGCCGGCATGCCGTGGTGGCTCGTCCTCCTCGTCGTCGGGGGCGTGGCACTCGTCCAGTACTTCGCCTCCGACCGCATCGCCATGGCCGCGCTCGGCGCCCGCGAAGTCACGCCGCAGCAAGACCCCGAACTGCACGCGGTCGTCGACCGCCTGTGCGCCCTCGCGGACATGCCGAAACCGAAAGTCGCGGTCGCGCACACCGACGTGCCCAACGCATTCGCCACCGGGCACAGCCGGGGAAGCACCATGGTGTGCGTCACCACCGGGCTGCGGCGCCGGCTCGACAACGTCGAACTGGAAGCGGTGCTCGCCCACGAACTGTCCCACGTGGCGCACCGCGACGTAGCTGTGATGACCGTCGCCGCCTTCCTCGGTATCGTCGCGGGCTTCCTCGTCCAAGCTGGGACCCGGTTCGCGCTCCTCACCGGCGGCGGACGCAGCCGGGAAGGCGGGCCTGCGCCCGCGGTCATCGCGCTGCTCGTGGTCGTGATCAGCGCGATCGTGTGGGCGTTGAGCTTCCTGCTGACCCGCGCCCTCTCCCGCTACCGGGAGCTGTCAGCCGACCGCGCCGCCGCCTACCTGACCGCCCGGCCGTCCGCGCTGAGCAGCGCACTCGTCAAAATCAGCGGGGACATGGCCCGCATCCCCACCCAGGACTTGCGGCAGGTCGAACCGTTCAACGCGTTCTTCTTCACCCCCGCGCTGAGCGGGAAAGGCGTCAGCCTCAGCGCGCTCCTGTCCACCCACCCCCCGACCGAACAGCGGCTCGCGCAGCTCGCAGAGATCTCCCGACAGTTGGGAAGGGGAGCCTGAACCGTGGCCCGGCACCACCGACGGAGCCTCCGGCGGCGGATCACCGACCTGGTCGACACCCTGCTCGGCCGCACCCGGCCCCGCCGCGCCAACCTGGACCAGCTTTTCGCGCTGCCGTCCGCCGCGATCACCCTCCGCGTCGCCACCGGGCTGCGCCCCACCGGCCACGCCTCGGTCGCGTTCCGGCCCGCGGAAGGCGAAGCGTTCGCCACCGTGCAACAGGAGATCCTGGACCTGCTCAACACCGGCAGCGGGCCGACAACCGAAGTGCAGCGGGACGAGTACGGCTACACGTGGCTGGTAGTGCGCTCCCCCGCCAGCGAAGAAGGAGGAGGACTCACCGGCCTGGTCACCGACCTGCACGCGGTCAACTCCAGCCTGGAAAGCGCCGGGTTCGGGCCGTCCCTGCTGTGCTCGCTCGTAGTCTTCGCTGCCCCGGACGGGCGGCGCCTCGCCCTCGTCTACCTGTACAAGCGGGGAACGTTCTACCCCTTCGCCCCCAAAGGCGACCACGACCGGGACAACGCCCTCGAACTCCAGGTCAGCGCCGCACTCGAAGGGGAACTGGCCATGGAAATGGACAAGAGCCGCTGGTTCCCCGTCTACGGTGCGCCCGGCCTGTGACCGGCCCCGCTCCCGTGCTTGGCGAGCGCTTTCCGGCACACTACAGGGGTGCGTATCGTGATCGCTCCTGACAAGTTCGCTGGAACCCTCACCGCGGTCGAAGCAGCCGAAGCCATCGCAGACGGCTGGCGCTCCGTCGACCCGGACACCCACTGCACCCTGGTGCCGCTCTCCGACGGCGGCCCCGGATTCGTCGACGTGCTGCACACGGCGCTCGGCGGCACCCTCGTCGCCATCGAAGCCACCGGGCCGCTCGGCACCCCGGTGCAGGCCCGCTTCCTCCTCGTCGGACAGACCGCCTACGTGGAAAGCGCCCAAGCGTGCGGCCTCCACCTGCTGCCCGCTAAAGACCGCAACCCGGAAACCACCACCACCTACGGGGTAGGGGAGCTGATCGGCGCAGCCATCGACCGCGGCGCCACCACCGTCGTCGTCGGCCTGGGCGGCAGCGGCACCAACGACGGGGGAGCGGGCATGCTCGCCGCCCTCGGCGCTACGCCCGCCGAACCACTGCGGAGCGGCGGCGGTGCCCTCACCGGCCTAGACCGCGTCGACCTGGCCGCGGCCCGCGCCCGCGTCGCCGGCATCCGGCTCATTGCCGCCACCGACGTGGACAACCCGCTGCTCGGCGCCCACGGCGCCAGCGCCGTCTTCGGACCGCAGAAAGGCGCGGACGCCGCCCAAGTCCAGCGCCTGGACGCCGCGCTCGCCCACTTCGCGGACCTCACCGACCCGGAGACGACGCTGCGCGCCACGCCCGGAGCCGGGGCAGCCGGCGGGCTCGGCTACGGACTGCTGCTGCTCGGCGGCACCGTCGAATCCGGGGTGCGCAGAGTGCTGGGCGCGGTCGGCCTCGACACCCTCGTGGCCTCCGCCGACGCGGTCATCACCGGGGAAGGGTCCTTCGACTCCCAGTCCCTGCGCGGCAAACTCCCGCATGGGGTAGCGCAGACCGCGTCCCGGCACGGCGTGCCCTGCGTCGTCCTCGCCGGCCGGGTCGCCGTCGCGGAAGAAGAAGCCGCCGCGGCAGGCGTCACCGCAGCCCACTCCCTCGTCGAATCCGCGGGATCAGTGCAGGCCGCCCTGGAGCACTCCGCGCGGGAACTGCGCCGCCTCGCAGCCCGCGTCGCAGCGGACTGGCCGCGCTGACCTGCGGTAACGACCGTGATACAGGCAGCAGGCGGGAAGAAGAAAGACACGTCACAAGTGTTCCGGGATAGCGAGCGTCTCCCCGGAGCACCTACTCTGAAGAGTGCACTGCACAGGGAATGCTGCAACGAGCCCTGACGTTTGACGCGTCAGGAATCCTAAGGTCGCCCAAGGCGGCGGCCACCCCGTTTTGGAGGAGTTTCGCACATGACGGCTGAGACTGACGCCACCACGCAGGGGGTCACCCTCACTGACGCGGCGGTGGAGAAGGTCAAGTCGCTGCTGGCCCAGGAAGGCCGCGACGACCTGAGACTGCGTCTAGGAGTGGCGCCCGGAGGCTGCTCGGGACTGCGCTACCAGCTCTACTTCGACGAGCGCACGCTCGACGGAGACATCATCACCGACCACAACGGGGTCGAGCTCGCCGTCGACCGCTACAGCATGCCCTACCTCATGGGCGCCACCATCGACTTCGTGGACACGATCGAGAAGCAGGGCTTCACGATCGACAACCCGAGCGCGCAGAACTCCTGCGCCTGCGGTGACTCCTTCCACTGATGGGTCACTCCCCGCACACCTCGCCGTGAAGGCTACGGGCCCGCCCCACCCCCGTGGGTGAGCGGGCCCTTTCGCTGTTCTGCGGCTTACCGCACTCTTCGAGCGGGGTGGATACAGTTGTGCCGTCTGTAACCCGTTTCTGACTCCGAGGAGTCCGTCGCTGTGCGCATCGCGGTCACCGGATCCATCGCTACCGACCACCTGATGACCTTCGAAGGCCGGTTCGCCGACCAGCTCATCGCCGACCAGCTCACCCAGGTCTCCCTGTCCTTCCTCGTCGACGAACTGGAAGTACGCCGGGGAGGGGTCGCCGCCAACATCAGCTTCGGCCTGGGCTGTCTCGGACTGAACCCGATCCTGGTCGGCGCGGTCGGCGCGGACTTCGCCGACTACGCCGCCTGGCTGGAACGCCACGGTGTCGACACGTCCGGGGTGCACGTCTCCGAGATGCGGCACACCGCCCGGTTCGTGTGCACCACCGACCGGGACCACAACCAGATCGCCTCCTTCTACGCGGGAGCGATGGCCGAGGCGCGCAACATCGAACTGTGGCCGCTCGCCCAGCGCCTCGGCGGCATCGACCTGGTCGTCGTGGGAGCCAACGACCCGGAGGCGATGATCCGGCACAGCGAAGAATGCCGGGTGCGCGGGATCAACTTCGCTGCCGACCCCTCCCCGCAGCTTGCCCGCATGGAAGGGCCGGAAGTGCGCTCCCTGGTCGAAGGCGCCCAATACCTTTTTGCCAACGAGTACGAAAAAGCGCTGACCGAGCAGAAGACCGGGTGGAGCGACGCGGAAGTGCTCGCCCGCGTAGGCACCCGGGTGACCACCCTGGGCGCCAAGGGGGTGCGCATCGACCAGGCCGGAGAACCCAGTCTCCACATCCCCGCCGCCCACGTCTCGGAGGCAGTCGACCCCACCGGTGCGGGCGACGCGTTCCGCGCCGGATTCCTCGCCGCCCTCTCCTGGGGGCTGGACCTGGACCGCTGCGCCCAGGTCGGCAACGCCACCGCTGCCCACTGCCTGGAAGTGAGCGGCCCGCAAGAATACCGGCTGACCAAGGAAAGCCTGCTGGAGCGGATGGCCCGCTCCTACGGCGACGACGCAGCGGCCGAGGTCGCCGACCGCATGTCCTGACCCGGCGGGACGGCTGTGCCCGGGAAGCGAACCGCCGCGACAGCCCCGCGGTTGGTCAGCGCACCTTCCGAAGGCGCGTAGAGTAGATACCCGACCCTCGTGTCCGGGCATCTCGGTGGTGACCTGTTTCTGGTCCACGCGCTCGGCATGAAGCAGCCCGGGCGCTGAGACGCGTGCCGGGATCTCTACGCCACGCCGCCGCGTGCGGGGTCATCGCGGCGGTAGGGAACAGCCCCGTCCCGCAGGAGACGGGCAGGGCCGTCGAACGACGCCTCCCAGAACTAGGCGAGCCTTACCTGGGATTCCCACCTTTGTGTGAGAACTGAACACTGTGGAGGACTTGAATGCGCTACACCGGACCGAAGGTACGGTTGTCCCGGCGCGCTGGCGTTCCCTTGACCCGTAAGGCGGTCAAGTACTTCGAGAAGCGTCCTTACCCGCCCGGTGAGCACGGCCGTCGGGTGCGCCGCTCTACCAGCGACTACGCCATCCGTCAGGCGGAGAAGCAGAAGCTGCGCTGGTACTACGACCTTTCCGAGAAGCAGCTGGCCCGCGTCTACGAGAACGCGAAGAAGCGTCCGGGCCGTACCGGCGAGGAGATGATCGCCGAGCTCGAGCTGCGGCTGGCCACCGTGCTGCTGCGGGCGGGCTTCGCCGCCTCCATCTACGCGGCCCGCCAGTTCATCAACCACGGCCACATCACCGTGGACGGCAAGAAGGTGGACATCCCCTCCTACCAGGTCAAGCCTGGCCAGATCGTCAGCGTGCGGGAGAAGTCGCGCAAGCTGGTCCCGTTCATCGAGGCCGCCGAGGGCGTGCACGCCGACGAGAAGATCGCCAGCTACCTGGCGGTCAGCCACAAGGACCTGACCATCGCCGTGGTGGACCGGCCCAAGCGCGAGCAGGTGCCGGTTCCCTTCGACGAGCAGCTCGTCGTCGAGTACTACGCCCGCTGATCCAGCTTGGGCACTGGGGCCGCACCTCTGCACGGCACGGGGTGCGGCCCTCGCCGTGGCAAGGGCGCCCGTCCTCGTCAGTACATGCGCTGCACGTGGAAGGCGCTCCCCCTGCTCAACGGGACCTCGCGCAGGAACGTGTGCCGCTTCATCCGACACCACGCCGGAATGTCGGTCCGTGCCGCTGGATCATCGGCGGTGACCGCGATCACTGATCCAATCGGCACTTCCCGCAGACGGTTTGCGAGCATGATGATCGGCACCGGGCACTTGCGGCCGATCGCGTCGATGGTCAGCAGCGGCTGCTCCGACACGGGGCTTCTCCTTGTCTGACGAAGGTGTGTCCTAATCTTTACCCCGACGGGTCGCTAAGAGGTACCCGGTGAAGCGCCTCGTGATCACGGCGATAATCTCGGCTTAGCCAGTCCTGCGGTTCCAGGGGCCGCCAAGGTTACGGTCAAGGGCTAAGCCCGCACAACGGACGTTGTGCAACACGCTGACCAGCGGTCCCCGGAGAAGGGACGCTGGAGCGTCGCGATAATGTTTCCGCTTGACAGGCTTTTTTGGCATAGGACCCGCCCGCACACAGTGCGGCATCACCGCTGGGAAGGCAATCCGTGAGTCCGACCCGCCATAGGAATCGGCGCCACGCGCTGCGCCGATGGGCACCACGCGGCGCCGTGCTCGCCGCGCTGGCTGTGGCCGCGACCGGCTGCGCGTCGAACGAGTTCACTCGTCTGGGGCTGCCGGAGCCGATCACTGAGCAGGCAGAGCGTGTCGTCACGCTCTGGCAGGGCTCGTGGGTGGCGGCGTTCGCGGTCGGCATTCTCGTCTGGGGGCTGATCATCTGGTCGGTGATCGCCTATCGGAAGCGCTCTGAGCAGCTGCCGCCTCAGGTGCGCTACAACATGCCCATCGAGGCGCTCTACACCGTTCTGCCCATCATCGTCGTCTCGGTGCTGTTCTACTTCACGGCCCGAGACCAGACCTACCTGCTGGAGACCGACGAGCCCGCTGACGTCTACGTCGACGTGAACGCGTTCCAGTGGAGCTGGCAGTTCACCTACGAAGACGAGCTCGACGTCAACGGCAATCCTGTCTCTGTCGCCGGGGTCCCGTCCACCAGCAAGGACGAACTTCCTGTCCTGGTGCTGCCGAGCGACAGCGTCGTGCACTTCGACCTGGAGGCTCCGGACGTCATCCACTCGTTCTGGATCCCCGCGTTCGCGTTCAAGCTGGACGTCATCCCGGGACACCCGAACGAGTTCCAGGTCAAGATCAAACCCGGCGTTGAGGGAGACTACGAGGGCCGGTGTGCAGAGCTGTGCGGTTACGACCACTCGCGTATGCTCTTCACCCTCCGCGTAGTCACTCCTGAGGAGTACCGGGCGTGGATCGAGGAGCAGAAGGCCAACCCCCAGGAGCTGCCCGCGGTTCCCGACCTTGAGGAGGAGGCTCCTGCTCCCAACCCGGGCCCGGCCACGGCCACCCAGGACTCCTCCGACACCGCGGCCACGGCTGACGATGCCGCGACCACGGCTGAAGAAGAGGATGGTCAGTAGATGACGACGACGGTTGAGACTCCGACGGCGACCGTCCGGGCATCCGCCACAGCTCGGCGGGTCACCCCGGGCTCGAAAATCGTCAGCTGGCTGACGACAACCGATCACAAGGTGATCGGGTACATGTACCTGATCACCTCGTTCGCATTCTTCCTGCTCGCCGGTGTCATGGCGCTGCTGATCCGGGCCGAGTTGATGTACCCGGGCATGCAGCTGATGAACAACGAGACCTACAACCAGTTGTTCACCATGCACGGCACGATCATGCTGTTCCTGTTCGCGACGCCGCTGTTCGTCGGGTTCGGGAACGTGCTGCTGCCGCTGCAGATCGGGTCACCCGACGTGGCCTTTCCCCGGCTCAACCTGTTCGGGTACTACCTGTTCCTGTTCGGCGGCCTGATCGTGGTAGCCGGGTTCATCACGCCCGGCGGTGCGGCGAGCTTCGGCTGGTTCTCCTACGTGCCGCTCTCGGATGCGGTGCGGTCCCCCGGCATCGGCGGCGACCTGTGGATCATGGGTCTGGCCATCAGCGGTCTGAGCACCATCCTCGGCTCGGTGAACTTCATCACCACGGTCGTGTGCATGCGCGCCCCCGGTATGACCATGTTCCGCATGCCGATCTTCACGTGGAACGTGGTGCTCACCAGCGTGCTCGTGCTGCTGGCCTTCCCGGTGCTCACCGGTGCCTTCGCCGGGCTGGCGGCTGACCGCATCATCGGTGCGCAGATCTTCAACCCCGAGCACGGCGGGCCGATCCTCTACCAGCACCTGTTCTGGTTCTTCGGCCACCCGGAGGTCTACATCATCGCGCTGCCGTTCTTCGGCATCGTCACCGAGATCCTCCCGGTGTTCAGCCGCAAGCCGATCTTCGGCTACAAGAGCCTGATCGGCGCCACCATCGCGATCGCGGGACTCTCCATCACGGTGTGGGCGCACCACATGTTCCCCACCGGCGCGGTCCTGCTGCCGTTCTTCTCCTTCATGACCTTCCTCATCGCGGTGCCGACCGGCGTGAAGTTCTTCAACTGGATCGGCACCATGTGGCGCGGCCAGCTCACCTTCGAGACGCCGATGCTGTTCTCCATCGGCTTCATGACCACCTTCCTGTTCGGTGGCCTCACCGGTGTGATCCTGGCCTCCCCGCCGCTGGACTTCCACGTCACCGACTCGTACTTCGTGGTGGCCCACTTCCACTACACGGTGTTCGGCACCGTGGTGTTCGCGATGTTCGCGGGCTTCTACTTCTGGTGGCCGAAGTTCACCGGCAAGATGCTCAACGAGAAGCTGGGCAAGCTCCACTTCTGGACGCTGTTCTTCGGCTTCCACGGCACCTTCCTCATCCAGCACTGGCTGGGTGCGGAAGGCATGCCGCGCCGCTACGCGGACTACCTGCCGTCGGACGGCTTCACGCTGCTCAACCAGATCTCCACGGTCTCGTCCTTCGTCCTCGGTGCGTCCACCCTGTTCTTCCTGTGGAACGTCTGGACGACCGCGAAGAACGCTCCCAAGGTGACCGTGGACGACCCGTGGGGCTACGGCTGCTCGCTGGAGTGGGCGACCTCCTGCCCGCCGCCGCGGCACAACTTCGTCTCGCTGCCGCGGATCCGCTCTGAGCGGCCCGCCTTCGACCTGC
>NZ_PITY01000008.1:0-33288 GCF_017577275.1 Thermobifida sp. | reverse complement strand
CTGCTATCCCGACCCTGAGTATCGGGAGCAGGCCCGGAGCTTCATGCAGTCGCCCGAGAGCGGGTGGCGTGATTTCCTGGTGACCACGCGCAGCGGCGCGGTGCTGGAGACGTCGTGGGCGAACATTCGCCTCCCCGACGACACGCAGATCGGGATCGGGATCGACGTGCGCGAGCAGCGCCGCTGGGCCGCGCGGGCCGCGGAGACCCGGCGCGAGCTGGGCGTGCCGCCCGAGGCGTTCCTGCTGGTGCACGTGGCGAACTTCCGCCCGGTGAAGAACCACCGGCTGCTCGTCGCGGCGGCGCGGCGGGTGCTGCGGTCTGCGGGCGGCGGCGGGCCCGAGGATGTGGGGGTGGTCGCCTACGCCGACTCGCCCGTAGCCGAGCACGCCGAACCGCCGATGACCAGCGTCAACCAGCCCACCGAGCTGATGGGCCGGGAGATGGCCCGGCTGCTCGTGGACCGGATCACCGGGGAGACCACCGAACCGGTGCGGCTGGTGCTGGAGACCCATTTGATGGTGCGGGAATCCGGGTGAGGTCCGCACGTCGCCCTAGATCCGCGCCCGCGGTGGACGACACCCGCTGACTGGGCCGCGCTGACGCGAGGATAAAGAGGACAACGGGAGGCAGGCGGAAGCCGGTGGAGACGCTCCGAGCACGGTGCGAAGTGGACGACTGCGAGTGGTGCGCGCAGAGCGGTGTTCCGTGCCGCTGCTGCGGCGGGAGCGGCCAGTGGCGGCCGGAGCGGCCGAAACGCGACCCTGACGGGGTGATCGGCTGGATCCGGGTGGTGGAGATG
This sequence comes from Thermobifida sp., assembly GCF_017577275.1. Taxonomy (NCBI): domain Bacteria; kingdom Bacillati; phylum Actinomycetota; class Actinomycetes; order Streptosporangiales; family Nocardiopsidaceae; genus Thermobifida; species Thermobifida sp. The sequence goes on along the minus strand of NZ_PITY01000008.1, from coordinate 32,487 downwards.
TGCCGTATGTGCGGCGGCACCGGCAAAGAGCACAATCCGCTGTAACCGGCGGCCGGATGAGGGGCCCGCGCAAAGGGGACCGGTAGGTTTCCCCCGAGGACGGTGCCTGGGCGTGGGGCCCGGGACTGCGGACAGGGGGTGCACGATGCGCTGGGTTACCTATCTTTCCCCTAGCGGGGGCGAGCAGCGTCCCGGAGTAGTGGACGACGGCTGTGTGTTCGGCTATCCGGGGCCTGAGGATCTGCCCCAGCTGCTGGCGAAGGGCACTGCCGCGCTGCGGGAGGCCCACCGGCAGGCGTTGGCGGAGCCGGTGGAGATCATCGTGGAGTTCGAGACCCGGTTGTGCGCCCCGTTGGTCCCGGAGCGTCCGCTGACCGTGGTCCGCGTGGAGGCGGACCCGCTCGCCCTCCACCCGGCGCTGGTGCGCGGCACGGATGACGGCGTGCTGCTTCCCCCGGGGACCGGTGTGCTGGACGCCGAAGTGGGCGTGGCCGCGTTCGCCTCCAGCACGGGGGAGGTCGTCGGGTACACGCTCGCCTGCTTGTGGAGCACGCCGCAGCGGAAGACGGTCGCGGTGACGCTCGGTCCGGCACTGGTGACCGAGGAGGAGCTCGACGGTGCCGCGGTTTTCCCGTTCACGGTGAGCGTGGACGACGTGGCGGCCGCCCAGGGGACGGTGGAGCGCGGCCTGCTGGCCCGCCGGGCCGAAGCCGACAGGGGGCCGGTGGGGGTGCTGCCCGCGCGGGTCCGGTCGCTGGCCGCGGGCGCGGAGTTCTTTGTCGACGCGGGGCTGCTCGGCATGTTCGAACTGCGGGTCGGCTCCGGTACGGGCACCTGAGGAGCACGGGGCCGACCCCGCGTGGCGGGGACCGCAGCCTTGCGTGGCGTCCACCACGCTGCCAGGAGTTTTCCACAGACCTTATACGGACGTGCACAAAAAGTTATCCATGTGATGGAATGGGGCTGCGCCATCCTCACAGTACGGGAACTTCTGGCGGAAAAGGGCGCAAAAGACTAGACCAGTGAGACGTAACGGTATACACCGTTTGTAGGTAGTTCCGGTGATTAGGGACGATCGGGGTAGTGCGGGGCACCTGTCCCAATTGGTACGCTAGCGGCTCACGTACGCTGTTCCCGGTTCAGCGCTGCGCGACGCCACAGCCTCCCACTTTGAGGCTCCGCGGCGACAAGATCTCCCTTCTTGTTACCGGGTCCCCTACCCATGACACCTCCGACGGCGCACTGTGGTACGCACAGCGGGCCGGATGGTGCTTGTCCGGTACCCACCCCACGGGGCCTGTGAGTCCGAAAATGCCCCAGGCGGTGACACGAAAGGTTGCGAAGGTCCGTGTCGACACGAGCGACAAACAACGGCGCTGACGCCAAGGACGACGCGCCGGAGCAGGCCGAGAAGACAGAGACCACGGCCAAGCGCCCCGCCAGACGGTGGGACCCCAGGAACTGGCGCGTCCGTTCCCGGTTGGTGGCGCTCGTTGTCGTCCCCACCGCGGCCGCGCTGATTCTGGGAGTCGTCAGATTCTCCGAGAGCGCCCTGAACACGTTCCGGAACGAGCGCACCGAGGCGATGGTGACGCTCGCCGAGGACATCGTGCAGTTGGGCAACGAGCTCGGTAAGGAGCGCATGCTCGTTGCCGCCTACATCGCCGACAACCCCAACCCCACGCGGCGCTCCAACGATCGCGCGGTCGCGCTGCAAGAGCAGCAGAAGATCGTTGACCAAGAGCTCAACGACGTCCGTGCAGGAGCGAACGAACTAGGCACCCCCTCCGACCCGCTCGTCAAGGAGCGGCTCGACATCATGCTCGACTCCTTGGAGAAACTGAACGGGGTGCGGGAGGAGGTCACCAGCACCAGGGTCACGATGCTTCCGGCGGTCACCAAGTACCGCCAGATCATCTCCACGCTCACCGACTTTGTGGAGACGCTGGCCAACGCCACCAACACCTCTTCGGAGCTGCGGGAGAGCGTCCGTGCGCTCAGCGCGCTCGGCCGGGCCCGGGACGACCAGTCCTACGAGGCCGCGCTCATGGTGCACTCCCTGATCCGCGACTCGATGTCCGGCGGTGTGCAGGACTCGATTGAGAGCACCCAGGCGCGCTACAACAACGAGATCCGCAACTTCCGCAACAGCGCGACCCCCGCGCAGGAGGCGCTGCTCGACGAGAACTACGGAGGCTTGGACGTCAGCCGGCTGGGCACCATGCGGCTGCGTGCCCTGCTGCGGGCCGATGAAGGCCAGCCGCTGACGGGGATCACGGACGGGGACGACGCGGACAGCTACCAGCAGACGGCCCTCAGCGCTCTGGACACGCTGGCCAAGGTGGAGAGCTCCCTGGCCAGGATGGTGCGCGCCGAGGCGACCGCCCACAAGGAGCAGGGCCGCAGGCTGCTGCTCTTCGACAGCATCACGGTGCTCTTCGTCGTCGTCTTCGTCTTCTTGACGACCTCGTGGGTGGCGCGCAGCATGGTGATCCCGCTGCGGGTCCTGCGGGACGGCGCGATGCGGATCGCCGCGAAGGACCTGCCCGAAGCGATCGTCCGGATGCGCGAGACGAACGTGCGTCCAGAAGAGGTGAAGATTACCCCGCTCGAAGTCGACTCCTCCGACGAGTTCGGCGAGGTGGCCCGCTCCTTCGACGAGGTGCACCGCTCCGCGCTGCGGCTGGCTGCTGACGAGGCCGCCCTGCGGGCCAACGTCAACGCGATGTTCGTGAACCTATCGCGGCGGAGCCAGAGCCTGGTGGAGCGGCAGCTGCGCCTTATCGAGCACCTGGAGCAGAGCGAGCAGGACGAAGAGCGTCTGGCAGAGCTGTTCCAGCTCGACCACTTGGCCACCCGCATGCGCCGCAACAACGAGAACCTGCTGGTCCTCTCCGGGCAGGACAACACCCGCAAGTGGGCCCAGCCGGTTCCGCTGGTCGACGTGCTGCGGGCCGCGGTCTCCGAGGTGGAGCAGTACGCGCGGGTCAACGTGCGCGCCCCCTCCCACGTGTCGGTGCTGGGCCGCCCAGTCAACGACGTCGTCCACCTCATCGCCGAGCTGGTGGAGAACGCCACCGTGTTCTCCGCGCACGACACCCAGGTGTCGGTGACCGCGCAGGCTGTCGACAACGGCGACATCATCATCGAGATCACCGACTCGGGTATCGGTATGTCGGCCGAGGAGCTGGAGAGCGCCAACCAGAAGCTCGCCGAGCCTCCGGTGATCGACGTTGCGGTCTCCCGCCGCATGGGTCTGTTCGTGGTGAGCCGCCTGGCCAACCGGCACGGTATCGAGGTGCGGCTGCGTCCGGCGCACAACGGCGGTATCACTGCCGCGGTGCGGCTGCCCAACGACCTGCTCATCACCCCGGTCGAGCCGACGCCTCCGGCGCTCACCTCGGGGCGTGGCACCACTGTTCCGGACACGTACGCCGAGGCGACCGCGGCGTTCGCGTCGTCGCCGGCTCCGGCGGATCCCGCGGACAGCGTGTGGGAGCCGCGTACCAGCAACGACCGCCCGGTGTGGGAGCCGCGCACAACCCCCTCGGGGCTGCCGAAGCGGCCCGACCCGGCGACCCGTGCCGCCCAGCAGGGCCAGCAGACCCCGCCGGAGCACCCGCCGAGCGGCGAGGACCTGTGGGACGCGGGATGGAAGCGGTCGGTGTCCCGCACCACTTCCCCCCAACCGGTGGCGGACCGTCCGGAGACGCCGCGCACGGAAACCCCGCGTCCGGAGACCCCGCGGACCGAGACTCCGCGCACGGAGAGCCCGGCGGACACCACGTCGACGTCGGCGATACCGACGGTGTCCGATTCGCGTCCGTCTGCTGCGGACACCGTGGGATCGTCCCGCACCGGCGGGCAGAGCGTCTACGGCTACTCCCTGGACCGGCCGGGACAGCGCTCCGCTCACCCGCTCGGGGACACGCGCAGCAGCACCTCGGAGCGGCAGGGCTGGCAGCAGAATCCGCTGTCGTCGTCCTACTCCAGCGGTAGCGGCCGCACCGAGCAGCCCGAGGTGCGGGAGGGCTACGGATCCACCGCCTACCTGTCCAAGCGGTACGGCCCGGGAAGCGGAAACCAGAACACGATCATTCCGCCGTCCCCGGAGCACGAGTCCAACGAGCCGCTGCCGATCTTCGACTCCATCGAGTCGAACTGGTTCCGTCGCCGCACAGTGCGTCCGGCGGTGACGACGACGGAAACCGGTCCGATCAGCGCCGTCAGCACGCCCGACGGGCTGGGCACCGAGCCTGCTGCTCCTGCTCAGCAGCAGAGCCAGCAGCCCCGCCCCGAGGACGAGTGGCGTTCGGCTGCGGACGCCGGTTGGAAGACCGCGGCGGAACGGGCCAGTGCACCGATTGCGGGTGGCATTACCGCCTCGGGCCTGCCGAAGCGGATTCCGCGCGCGAACCTGGTGCCGGGTGCTGCTCCGGCTCCGGAGAACTTCAAGCAGATCACGTCGCGCTCCGCGGAGCGGGTGCGCAGCCGGTTCTCCAGTTTCCAGCAGGGCATCCGTCAGGGACGCGACGCCCTGAACAAGCGCTCGTCCCAGGAGGAATAATGTCCGATTTGAAGGTCGGTGTCCCGTGACGTTGCAGCCGACCAGGCCTATGCCAGGGAGTGGATACCAGATGCCCAATGAATTAACATCATCTGCACTTCCCGGACATGGCATCGCAATCAAGTCATCCGCGAAAAACTCTCGGCTGTCGGCCGTTTACCCAATCGGTCGATGTGAAGGCTGGGACCGACAGGAGAGCAGATGAGTCAACCGGTTAATGAACTCAACTGGCTGATCACTGACTTCGCCAATCGTGTGCCCGATGTGGCTCACGCGATTGTGGTGTCGTCGGACGGTCTACCGTTGGCGGCTTCAGCCGGGTTCCCTGCTGACCGTGCCGACCAGTTGGCTGCGATCGCCTCCGGTCTCTCCAGCCTCACACAAGGTGCAGCCCGGGTCTTTGAAGGCGGAGCAGTCGCGCAGACCGTGGTTGAGATGGAGCGTGGGCTGCTCCTTATCATGGCCATCAGCGACGGATCATGCCTTGCGGTGCTCGCTGCCGCCGAATGTGACCTCGGTCTGGTCGGCTACGAGATGACACTGCTCGTAGAGCGGGCCGGCCGGGCACTGACTCCGGCAGCACGCACTCCGGGCGTCCACTGACCCACCACCGACAGGAGGAAGTGGTGGCACCACCTCACGGTAGAGACTCCGGGAGCGCCTCATGGTTTGGCGACCCGTCAGCCAGTGCCTCGAGGCCGCTGTCCGACCCGCTAGCCGGTGGAGAACCGCCTACCACCCCACAGGTCACCGGGCAGCAGTGGTCCATCGGTGAAAGCGCGCCGAGTTCGTTGGTACGGCCTTACGCGGTGACCCGTGGCCGGACCAAGCCGAAGACTCATCTGCCGTTGGAAGCACTGATTTCCACGACCGCGACGGCGCGCAGCGAGTTCGGGACGCTTACTCCCGAATGCCAGGCGATTACCGACCTGTGTCGGGAGTGGCGATCAGTGGCGGAGATCTCTGCCCTGTGCCGGATACCGCTCGGTGTCGCGCGAGTTCTGGTGGCGGATATGGCAGAACAGGGTCTTGTGCAGATCAGGTCGTCGCTGAACACCGACAGCCGGCCCAATGTCAACCTGCTTGAAAGGGTACTCAGTGGACTTCGCAAGCTCTAGCCCGGCCGACGAGGGCGGTGCTGTGGCGAATGCGATGACGTCGGTGAAGATCGTCGTCGCCGGGGGCTTCGGCGTCGGGAAGACGACGTTTGTGGGGTCGGTCTCTGAGATCGTTCCACTGACCACCGAAGCGGTGATGACTAGCGCCAGCGTCGGAGTCGACGACTTGGCGAAAACACCGGACAAGCAGACGACCACAGTCGCCATGGACTTCGGTCGGGTGTCCCTCGACTCCGACCTCATCCTCTACCTGTTCGGTACCCCCGGGCAGCACCGCTTCTGGTTCATGTGGGATGACTTGGTCAAAGGAGCCATCGGCGCGGTGGTCCTGGTGGACACCCGCCGCCTGGCGGACTGCTTCCCGGCCATCGACTACTTCGAAGAAGCGAAGCTGCCGTTCATCGTCGCAATCAACGGTTTCGACTCTTACTTCCCCCACTCGATCAGCGAGGTGCGGGACGCCTTGACGCTCAGCGAGGACATTCCGATCGTGCAGTGCGACGCCCGGGACCGGGCGTCCACCAAGGCGACGCTGATCCGCCTGGTGGAGCACGCGATCGCGGTCGGGGACGCCTCCGCGGAGCAGACTACCCCCACGGGCGGCCACCCCTCCTGGCGGTAGGGAAGATTACCGAGGATTCGGGTCCGGCACCTGGTGCCGGGCCCCCTTTTTTTGCCGCGTCTCCCGGCGGTGGTGCTGGACCTGGGTTCGGTGACCAGGAATCATGCGGGCATGACTTTCCACGATGAACGCAGGGCTTTCTGGGAGGAGCGCCTCGACGCGGACTGGACGGAGACCGGGGTCGGCTACCGGGCTTTGGGTCGGTCGTTCAACGAGTGGATGTACCGGGTGCGCCAGGAGGTGTTCGCGGAGCGGGTGGGGGCGCTCGCCGTGGACTGGTCTCGGGCGCGGGTGTTGGACGTGGGCTCGGGGACCGGGTTCTATGTCCGCGCCTGGCAGCGGTTGGGCGCGGTCGCGGTCACTGGCTGCGATTTGACGGAGGCCGCGGTGGTGCGGCTGCGGGAGCGGTTTCCGGGGCTGCGGTTCGAACGGGTGGATATCGCCGACCCGCAGGGGGTGTTCGACGAGGCTGAGTTCGACGCGGTCTCCTGTATGGACGTGCTGTTCCATATCACGGACGACGAGCGTTACGCGGCCGCGGTGAAGTCGATCGCCCACCTGGTGCGGTCTGGCGGGTATTTCGTGTTCTCGGAGAATTTCCTGCACCGTCCGGCCCAGCGCGGCGTCAACCAGGTCAACCGTCCGTTGGAGTGGATCACTGCCCGGTTGGATGAGGCCGGGTTCGACGTGGTGCACCGGTCGCCGTTCCTCATGCTCATGAACGCGCAGGTGGATGCGGGGCCGGTGTGGCGCAAGCTGTGGGGCGGCCTGCTGCGCGCGGTGACGCTCACCGAGCCGACGGGGTGGCTGGCCGGGGCGGCGCTCTACCCGTTGGAGCGGCATTTGGTGCGCACGCGGATGGAGAGCCCGACCACGGAGATCATGATCTGCCGCCGCCGATGAATCTGTTTTGTGGATTTATGTGGTGTTTTGTCCGGTTCGTGGATGTGGTTCGGGCTGGTGGGTAGAAGCCCCCACAGTTCCCGTCCGCGCACAGACCAGCGGATTGTCGCGGGAACGGAACAAAGGGGGGAGAATCATGACCACAGCCAAGGACATCATGCACGAGGGTGTCCAGTGCATTGAGACGAACACGAACCTGGTGACCGCGGCGCGCATGATGCGGGACCTCGGAGTCGGTGCTCTGCCGATCTGCGGGGAGGACAACCGACTGAAGGGCATCATCACGGACCGCGACATCGTGGTGAAGTGCCTGGCGGAAGGCAAGGACCCGAACACCTGTAACGCGATCGAGCTCGCCGAGGGCACCCCGTTCTACGTGGACGCCTCCGACGACATTGAGACCTTGCTGCAGGAGATGACGCAGCACAAGGTCAAGCGGATGCCGGTGATCGAGAACAAGCAGCTCGTCGGCATTGTGAGCGAGGCGGACCTTGCCCAGCACTTGCCGGAGGAAGAGCTCGGCCGGTTCGTGGAGGCGATCAAGTCGGGCCCGCCCGACCACATCGTCTGAGCCGGGTGGCGTGATGACCGCGGGCGGTTCTCTGCCCGGCGGCGGGGGACCGCCCGCCGGTCCGCATGGCTGCCGGCCGCTAGGCGGGCAGTCCGAGTTCCCGGGCGATGACCATCCGCTGGATTTCTGAGGTGCCTTCGCCGATTTCGAGGATTTTGGCGTCGCGGTAGAAGCGTCCGACCGGGTATTCGTTCATGAACCCGTAGCCCCCGAAGATCTGGGTGGCGTCGCGGGCGTTGTCCATGGCCGCGTGGGACGCGACGAGTTTGGCGATGGCGGCTTCTTTTTTGAACGGCTGCCCGGCCAGCAGGCGTGCGGCCGCGTCGTAGTAGGCGAGCCGGGCGGTGTGCACGCGGGCGGCCATGTCCGCGATCTTGAATTGGATCGCCTGGTAGCGGCCGATTTCGCGGCCGAAGGCGACGCGCTGGCCGACGTAGCGCAGGCATTCGTCGACGCAGCCTTGGGCGAGTCCGACGGCGAGCGCGGCGATAGCGATGCGGCCTTCGTCGAGGATACTCAGGAATTGGGCGTAGCCGCGGCCGCGTTCGCCGAGGAGGTTGGCTTCAGGGACCCGGCAGTCGGTGAACACGAGTTCGTTGGTGTCGGAGGCGCACCAGCCGACTTTGGAGTACCGCTGGCCAATAGTGAAGCCGGGAGTGCCGGCGGGGACGATGATCGCGGAGATTTCGGGGCGTCCGTCGGGCCGTTGTCCGGTGACCGCGGTGACGGTGACGAGCGCGGTGATGTCGGTGCCGGAGTTGGTGATGAAGCTTTTGGTGCCGTTGATGACCCATTCTCCGGCATCGAGGCGGGCGGTGGTGCGGGTGGCGCCCGCATCGGAGCCGCCTTCGGGTTCGGTGAGGCCGAACGCGCCGAGGGCTTCTCCGGAGCAGAGCCGGGGCAGCCAGGTGGCTTGCTGTTCAGGGGTGCCGAACCGGTAGATCGGCATTGCGCCGAGGGAGACGGCGGCTTCCAGGGTGATGGCGACGGACGAGTCGACGCGGGCGAGTTCTTCCAGGGCGAGGCAGAGCGCCAGGTAGTCGCCGCCCATGCCGCCGACGTCTTCGGGGAACGGCAGGCCGAACAGGCCCATGCGCCCCATGGCGGCGACGATCTCGTAGGGGAAGGCGGCGCGTTCGTAGTAGTCGCCGATGACAGGCGCGACTTCGGTGCGGGCAAATTCGGCGACGGTGCGGCGCAGTTCTTCGTGTTCGTCGCTGAGACGGTAGGACATCAGCGCGGCTCCTCGGTAGCAGCAGTGGTCGACGGAACGTGGGTGGCGGCCGGGGCGGCCGCCGGGGTGACGACGGCGAGGAGGGCATCAAGGGGAACGGACTGTCCGGGACGGGCGTGCAGTTCGGTGACGGTGCCGTCGACGGGTGCGGCCACGGGGTGCTCCATTTTCATGGCTTCGACGACGGCGAGGGTCTGTCCGGCGCGGACGGTGTCGCCGACGGCGACGGGCACGTCGAGGACGGTGCCGGGCATGGGGCTGCGCACGGCGCCGTCGGCGTGCCCGCTGGTGCGGCGCAGCGGGGCGGTGCGGGGGGCGTCGCGGAAGCACCAGGCCGCGCCCGCATGGCCGAGCCACAGGTCGTGCCCGTCCGTGGCGCGGGTGTAGTGGCGGGCCTGGCCCGCGTAGGTGACGTGCAGGCTGCGCCCGTCTGGGGAGCGGACCGCGGTGGCTTCGTGCGGGTCGGCGTCGGCGACGCGCACGTGGAAGCGGTGCGGGTGGTCGTGGTCGGCGCGGACGCGCACGGTGACGGGGTCGCTGCCGGGCGAGTGGAGCCGCCACACGGTCCACGCGGGTTCGCCGAGCCGCCACCCGTCGGGGATGGTGAACCGGTTGGCGGGGTCGCTGGTCGCGACCAGGTCGAGGTGCCGGTCGAGGGCCGCGGCGGCGAGCACGTCGGGGCCTGCCTGGAGGGCGGGGGCGAGCTCGGGGTGGAGGTGTTCGACGAGCCCGGTGCTGAGCTGTCCGGCGGCGACGTCGGGGTGGGCGAGCAGGGCGCGGAGGAACGCGGTGTTGGTGCCGCAGCCGAGCAGTGTGGTGCGGGCGAGGGCCGCGTCGGCGCGGCGGAGCGCACTAGCGCGGTCGTGGTCCCAGACGACGAGTTTGGCGAGCAGCGGGTCGTAGGCGGAGGTGACGGTGGTGCCTTCGCTGATGCCGGAGTCGACGCGGATGCCGGGCCCGTGGGGTTCGGCGACGTGGAGGATGCGGCCGCCGGTGGGCAGGAAGTTCCGCGCCGGGTCTTCCGCATAGATGCGGCATTCGATCGCGTGCCCCTGCCAGGTGATGTCGTCTTGGGTGAACGGCAGGGCTTCGCCGAGGGCGATGCGGAGTTGCGCTTCCACCAGGTCGATGCCGCGGGTGCCGCGGATGGCGGTGACGGCTTCGGTGACGGGGTGTTCGACTTGGAGCCGCGTGTTCATTTCGAGGAAGAAGAAGCGGTCGGTGTCGTCCCCGGGCACGATGAATTCCACGGTGCCCGCCCCCACGTACCCGCAGGCGCGTGCCGCGGCCACAGCGGCCTGGCCCATGGCGTTCCGCTGCTCGGGGGTGAGCAGCGGGGAGGGGGCTTCTTCCACGATCTTCTGGTGGCGGCGCTGGAGGCTGCATTCGCGTTCCCCCAGGTGGACGATGGTGCCGTGCGTGTCGGCGAGGATTTGCACTTCGATGTGGCGGGGGCGGGCGACGTACCGTTCCGCGAGCAGGGTGGCGTCGCCGAAGGCGGCGCGGGCTTCGCGGCGGGCGGCGGCTGCGGCGTCCGCGAGCTCGTCCGGGCTGTGGACGAGCCGCATGCCTTTCCCGCCGCCGCCAGCGGAGGGTTTGAGGAGCAGGGGGTAGCCGATCTGTGCGGCTGCGGCGGTGAGGTCGGTTGCGGACAGGGGGTGGCCGGGGTCTTCCGCGAATCCGGGGAGGACGGGCACTCCGGCGGCGGCCACGGTCTGTTTGGCGCGGATTTTGTCGCCCATGGCGGCGATCGAGTCCGGGGTCGGGCCGACGAAGACGAGTCCGGCCGCAGTGCAGGCGCGGGCGAAGCCGGCGTTTTCGGCGAGGAACCCGTAGCCGGGGTGGATGAGGGCTGCTCCGCTGGCGTGTGCCGCGGCGATGATCGCGTCCCCGTCCAGGTAGTCGGGGATGCGTAGCGCGCTGTCGGCGGCGCGCACGTGGGGCGCGTCCGCGTCCTGGTCGGTGTAGACGGCGATGGCGGGCAGGGCGAGCTGCCGCAGGGTGCGGATGATCCGCACGGCGATTTCGCCCCGGTTGGCGACGAGGACGGCGGGGGCGGTGCGTAGCGGTGCGGGAAACGGTGTGGTCATCGCGGTGCTCCGTTCTGCTGCGGGCTACATGCGGAAGACGCCGTAGCCCACCGGGTCGAGCGGGGCGTGGCGGGCGGCGGAGAGGGCGAGGGCGAGGACGGTGCGGGTGTCGACGGGGTCGATGACGCCGTCGTCCCACAGGCGCGCCGTGGAGTAGTAGGGGTTGCCTTGCTCTTCGTAGCGCGCCCGGATGGGGGCTTTGAACGCTTCTTCCTCTTCAGCGGACCAGTCTTCGCCGCGTGCGGCTTTCTGGTCGCGGCGTACGGTGGCGAGCACGGAGGCGGCTTGTTCCCCGCCCATGACGGAGATGCGGGCGTTCGGCCACATCCACAGGAAGCGCGGCGAGTAGGCGCGCCCGCACATGCTGTAGTTTCCGGCGCCGAAGGAGCCGCCGATGATGACGGTGAATTTGGGGACGCGGGCGCAGGCGACGGCGGTGACCATTTTCGCGCCGTGTTTGGCGATGCCGCCGGCTTCGTAGTCGCGGCCCACCATGAACCCGGAGATGTTCTGCAGGAAGACGAGGGGGACGGCGCGCCGGTCGCACAGTTCGATGAAGTGGGCGCCTTTGAGCGCGGATTCGGAGAACAGGATGCCGTTGTTGGCGATGATGCCGACGGGGTGGCCGTGCAGGTGCGCGAACCCGGTGACGAGGGTGGGCCCGTAGTCGGCTTTGAATTCGGTGAATTCGCTGGCGTCGACGAGCCGTGCGATGACTTCCCGCACGTCGTAGGGGGTGCGGGTGTCGGTGGGGATGATGCCGTACAGTTCCGCGGGGTCGGCTGCGGGGGGCCGGGGTTCGCGCACGTCCCAGGCGGGTGCGGGCCGCGGGCCGAGGGTGGCGACGATGCGGCGGACGATGGCGAGGGCGTGTGCGTCGTCGTCGGCGATGTGGTCGACGACTCCGGAGACGCGGGCGTGGACGTCGCCGCCGCCGAGTTCTTCCGCGGTGACGACTTCGCCGGTGGCGGCTTTCACGAGCGGGGGCCCGCCGAGGAAGATGGTGCCTTGGTTGCGGACGATGACGGCTTCGTCGCTCATGGCGGGCACGTAGGCGCCGCCGGCAGTGCAGGAGCCGAGGACCGCGGCGATCTGCGGGATGCCGCGCTGCGACATGGTGGCCTGGTTGTAGAAGATGCGGCCGAAGTGGTCGCGGTCGGGGAAGACTTCGTCCTGCATGGGCAGGAACGCGCCGCCGGAGTCGACGAGGTAGATGCACGGCAGGTGGTTGTGCAGGGCGACTTCTTGGGCGCGGAGGTGTTTTTTGACGGTCATCGGATAGTAGCTGCCGCCTTTGACGGTGGCGTCGTTGGCGACGATGACGGTTTCGCGTCCGGAGACGCGTCCGATGCCGGTGATGATCCCTGCGGCGGGTGCGTCGTTCCCGTCGGGGCCGTACATGCCGTGGGCGGCGAGCGGGGAGAGTTCGAGGAAGGGCGTGCCCGGGTCGAGGAGGGCGTCGATCCGTTCGCGGGCGAGGAGTTTGCCGCGGGCTTTGTGGCGTTCGCGGGCGTGCGGGGGCCCGCCGCGGGCCGCGTCGGCCAGGCGGCGGCGGAGTTCCGCGGCGAGGGCGCGGTTGGTTTCGGCGTTGGCGTGGAAGGCGGGGCTGGTCGGGTCGATAGCGGAGGTGAGTGTGGCCGTCCCGCTCATGGTTCCTCCCCCTCCGATGTTAATGAGCATTAACAGGACCGATGTTAATACTTGCTAACATTGGCGTCCAGGATTTGGGGACCATTCGGGAGGTCACGCGTGCGTACCCGCGGGGGAGACCGTCGGGCAGCGATCCTGCGTGCGGCCGCTGAGCTGTTCGCCGCCCGTGGTTTTCGCAGCGTGTCCATCGAGGACTTGGGACGCGCTGTCGGCACGACCGGTCCCGCGCTCTACCGCCATTTCCCCGGCAAGGAAGCGCTGCTGGCGGAGGTGCTGCTCGACATCAGCGAACGGCTGCTGCGCCAGGGCACCGAGCACGTGGCCGCCCACCCGGATCCGAACGACGCGTTGGATGCGCTGCTCCGCGGCCATATCGCTTTCGCACTGGCCGAACCGGCGCTCATCACGGTGCACGACCGGGAACTGCTGCACGTGCCCGAAGAGCCGCGCCGGAAGATCCGCCGCCTCCAGCGCGCCTACCTGGAACAGTGGGTGGACGTCCTGGCCGCGGTGCGTCCCACCACCCCCACGCCGGTGCTGCGCACCGCGGTGCACGCCACGTTCGGCCTGCTCAACTCGACCCCGCACAGCGCGGGGGAACTGGACCGGGACCATCTGGCCGAGCTGCTGTTCACGATGGCCCGCACGGCACTGCTCGCCGCGGGGAAGTAGTCCGCGGGCGTGTTTGGCGCCCTAGTCCACGGGCAGCGGGAAGGGCGAGCAGACGCCTGACAGGGGAGGTCCGACGATGGCACGGCCGCGCATCGTCGTGGTCGGCGCGGGTTTTGCGGGTCTGACCGCGCTGCGCCGACTCGAACAGAGGATTCCAGAAGGCAAGGCCGAGATCGTACTCGTCGCACCCAACGACTACATGCTCTACCAGCCGCTGCTGCCCCAAGTGGCGTCCGGCCTGCTGACCCCGCAGTCGATCGCTGTCTCTCTGCACCGGCAACTGCACCGCACCCACATCATTCCGGGGATCGCCGTCGGCTTGGACACGGACCGGAACACGGTGGTGGTCCGCAAGATCTCCGGCGAGTACTCCTATGAGCGCTACGACCGGCTGATTCTGGCGCCCGGCAGCGTGACCCGGACGTTCAACATCCCCGGGCTGATCGAGCACGCCCGCGGCAACAAGAACCTGGCCGAGGCGGTGTACTTGCGCGACCACGTGCTGGCCCAGCTGGAGTTGGCGAACGCCAGCGACGACCCGGCGGAGCGCGACGAGCGGTGCACGTTCATCGTGGTGGGCGGCGGCTACACAGGGGTGGAGACCGCGGCGTCCTTGGAGCTGCTGTGCGAGGCAGCGTGCAAGCAGTATCCGAAGCTGCGCCCGCACATCCAGTGGCACGTAGTGGACATCGCCCCCCGCTTGATGCCGGAGCTGGGCGAGCATCTGGGGCAGAAGACGATGGAGCTGCTGCGCCAGCGCGGGATCGAAGTGTCGCTGGGGGTGTCGGTCCGCGAGGTGACCGAGGACAAGGTGACGTTGACCGACGACCGGGTGCTGCCGTGCCGCACGTTGATCTGGACGGCGGGCACTGCGCCGAGCCCGCTGATCGCGGCGACCGGGCTGCCCACGGAACGCGGGAAGCTCTCGGTGGGCGCGGACTTGTCGGTGCCCGGGCATCCGGAGATTTTCGGGATCGGTGATTCCGCCGCCGTCCCCGATTTGAGCAAGGGCGAGGACGGGGCGCTGTGCCCGCCTACCGCCCAGCACGCGTCCACCCAGGGGCCGGTGGCGGCCGACAACGTGATTGCTTCGCTGCTGGGCCGGTCGACGAAGCACTACTACTACCGGGACCGCGGCCTGCTCGTGGATTTGAGCGGCCGGGACGCGGTGGCCCGCCCCTTCGGGGTGGAGTTCAACGGGACCGCGGCCTTGGCGTTGACCCGGGCCTACCACTTGTATTCGCTGCCGTCGGGACCGGCCCGGATGCGGGTGGCCGCCAACTGGCTGATCCAGGCGCTGCTGGGCTGCGACGTGTCCCGCCTGGGGTTCCTCAACCGCAGCGTGGAGACGCTGGTGGACGTGGAGGAGTACTCCCGCTACCTCAAACCCGAGCAGGCCAAGGAGCGGGTGGGGCTGGCCGTGGGCGGATAGCCGCCCCACTGCCGTGGTCCGGTACGGCGGGGCACTCGGGTGTGCGGTGCCGGGTGCTGCGGCCGCCGTACCGGAGCGGGCCGGGGTCAGGCGACGACTTCGTAGCCTGCTTCCGCTACCGCGGCGCGGATCTGCTCGTCGCTGAGCGGGGCCGTGCTGTCGATTTCGACCCGCCCGCTCTCCAGGTCCACCCGCACGTCGGTCACCCCGGGCAGTTCGCTGATTTCTTCCTTCACCGAGCTCACGCAGTGCCCGCAGGTCATGCCGGTGACGGTGATGGTGGTACTGGCCATGGTGACCCTCGTCTCTTGGTCGGTGTCCACAAACGGTCAGGAGCGGACCAGTCGGGCGATCGCTTCGGACGCTTCGCGGACCTTCGTTTCGGCTTCGCTGCCGCCGTTGGCGAGGGCGTTGGCCACGCAGTGGTGGAGGTGCTCCTCGAGGAGCGACAGGGCAAAGGATTGGAGCGCCTTCGTTACCGCGGAGGTCTGGGTGAGGATGTCGATGCAGTAGGCGTCGTCCTCGACCATCCGCTGGAGGCCGCGTACTTGTCCTTCGATCCGGCGGAGCCGGTTGAGGTGCTGCCGCTTGTTGTCGTGGTAGCCGTAGGCGGCCATCGCGGTGTTCTCCTGTCGACTGGTCGCTTCCTCGAACAATGATACCCCCCACGGGTATTTCCGGGGTGGGGCGGACGGACCGGGAGCCCAGGCTTCCCGGCTCATTGCTGCTGGTTGTCGCGGTCGCTGGGAGCCGGGCGGGCCGGGTGCAGGCCGAGGCGGCGCAGCTCGAGGGCGGCGAGTTCCGCCACGACCCGCTCGTCTCCGGAGCGCCACGCCTCCGCCGGGTCGTCGTGGAGGCGGCACAGCGCGGGCACGGGCGCGGCGGTCAGGGCGCGCAGCGCGAGCAGGCGGGTCCCGGCCTCGCCGGGAAGCCGGGTGAGCTGCCGGGCCTGGCTGGCCTGCCGGATCCAGCGGAGCCGGACGGGCAGCCAGGCGCCGAGCGCGACCGCGACCGCCAGCACCGCGACAGCCACCGCGGTGAGCAGGGCGAATTCCGCCGCGGTCTGCTGGAGTCCTGTTCCGGCGGCGCTGAGGTCGTCCCCGGTCGCTTCCAGCCGGCCAGGGGCGCGGCCAGGTCGTCGCCGACGAACGGCACGTTCCGCGCTGCTTCGGCTGCGCTGGCCATGTGGCTGGCGAGGCCGTCGCCCGCGTCGTGGAGGAGGACGCCGGGGCGGGCGAGCGCCGCCAGGGCCCGGTGCAGCGCGACCGCAGTCCACACTCCGAGCGCGATCCAGGCGAGCGCGAGCAGGTCGCCGCCGAGTTGCAGGGCACGGCGCAGGGGACGGTCAGCGTAGATCGTCATGGGGCTCCCAGAGAACAGCGATCAGGGGGTGCCGGACGATACAGGTGTGTCCGGCGTCGACAGTGGGTGTTCCCCCGCCCGCCGCAGTCAATCCGGCGTTCCGGGCATACCTCCGCATACCGTCAATGACCTGCAAAACGTGGCGTGGTGGGCTTGTATGCCGGAGCGCACGGGCTGAGCATGGGGGCATGAACGGACAGCACACTCGTGAAGAGGAGCTCATCCGGCAGATCGGGGAGCTGGTCACCGAGGAGCGTGCGCTGCGGCAGCAGTCGGGGCACCGGTTGAGCGCCGCCGAGTACGAGCGGATCAAACAGGTGGAGCGCGCGTTGGACCAGTGCTGGGATCTGCTGCGCCAACGGCGGGCGAAAGAGGAGTTCGGCGAAAATCCCGACGAAGCGCGCCCGCGCTCTATTTCCCAGGTCGAAGAGTACCAACAGTAATCTTCATGGAATTCGCGGTGTACGGGGAAAACCTCAGCAAAGTAATCCGCGTCTCATCGGCTGAAAGATCCCCTTACGTCTCCTCGCGAGGCGACGGAAGAAAAGGCACCGCGAGTGGAAATACTGACCGGAATTGGCCTGTCATCGTCGGCCGGCCTGAACGCTTACGTTCCTCTCCTGGTGGCGGGGCTGCTTTCCCGCTACACCGATCTACTGTCGCTTGGTCCTTCCTGGCAGTGGCTGGAAAGCCCGTGGGCACTGGGAATTCTGGCTGTCCTGCTGATTGTTGAACTGTGCGCGGACAAGATCCCCGCGTTGGACCACATCAACGACATCATCCAGACCGTGGTGCGCCCCACTTCCGGCGGCATTGTCTTCGGTGCGAGCGGAAGCGCGGTACTGGGGGAGCCCGAGGTCGCGGGTGATGCGGCTGCGGCCAGTGTCGGGGGAGACGTCAGCGTGTGGCTGGCGGTTGTCGGTGCGGCGATCGCCCTCTTCTTCCATTTGATGAAGGCCGCGATCCGTCTGCTGGTCAACATGCTCAGCGTCGGAGTCGGCGCGCCGGTGCTCAGCACGATGGAGGACGCCGCCAGTGTGGCGATGGCGATCCTCGCCGTGCTGCTGCCGGTCCTGGTCGTCATCGCAGTCGTGGCCACGGCCGGGCTCGGGATCTGGCTGCTGGTGCGGTTGCGCCGTCGGCGCAAGCAGAAGAAGGCGGAGAAGGCGACGCAGCAGGACCACCAGCAGTGGCCGGAGGCGCAGCAGCCGCACGCCTAGCCCGGTGACAGCGGAAGCTTAGAGTACAGGTGTGGTAGAGCAATCCCTGAGTGTGCGCAACGGTATCCGACACATCGTCTGGGACTGGAACGGCACGCTTCTCGACGACAATCACGCCAATCTCGCCGCGGCCAACCACGTGTGCGAGATGTTCGGCGTGCCGCCGATGACGTTGGAGGACTGGCGGAAGATCTTCCGCCGCCCTCTGGTCCCGTTCTACGAGGAGCTGTTGGGCCGTCCGCTGAGCGATGAGGAATGGCAGCGGCTGGACGCCGCCTACAACAGCTACTATCAGCGGCTCCTGCCGTCCTGCCGGCTCGCTGACGGTGCGGTGGACACGTTGCACCAGTGGCGTCGCGCGGGCGGTACGCAGTCGCTGCTGTCCATGGCCGCCCACGACCACCTGGTTCCGGTGATCACCGAGTTCGGCCTGGTGTCGCACTTCACCCGGGTGGACGGGCGGCAGCGGACCACCGACGCCGATTCGAAGGCCGAGCACCTGGCTGCCCACTTGGACGCCCAGGGCATCGACCCGGCCACGGTGGTGCTCATCGGGGATATCGACGATGACGCGCACGCGGCCCGCATGGTGGGCGCCAAAGCGGTTCTGGTGGCCACGGGGCTGATGAGTAGGGAACGGCTGGAAGCCACCGGGCACCCGGTTGCTGATTCGCTCACCGAGGCGGTGCAGCTCGTGCACGGCTGAGGCGGGCGAGCATGGCAACGGGGCGGCACCCGTGGTGGGCGCCGCCCCGCAGCATGTGTGGCGACGTGGAACCGACTGGGGTCAGCCGAGGGCGACCTTGCGGGCGTCCTCGAACCGCTTGGCCACGTCGGCCCAGTTCACCACGTTCCAGAACGCCTTCACGTAGTCGGCCTTGACGTTCTTGTACTGCAGGTAGAAGGCGTGCTCCCACATGTCGAGCATGAGCAGCGGGTAGGAGCCGGCAGCCAGGTTGCCCTGGTGGTCGTAGAGCTGCTCGATGATGAGCCGCTGGCCGAGGATGTCCCAGGCGAGGATCGCCCAGCCCGAGCCCTGGATGCCGGTGGCGGCGGCACTGAAGTGGGCGCGGAAGGCGTCGAAGGATCCGAAGGCGTCGTCGATGGCAGCGCCGAGCTCGCCTTCCGGCTTGTCGCCGCCGTCCGGCGACAGGTTCGGCCAGAACACGGTGTGGTTGACGTGGCCGGCCAGGTTGAAGGCGAGGTTCTTCTGCAGCAGGTTGACCTTGCTCAGGTCGCCCTTCTCCCGGGCCTCCGCCAGCTGCTCCAGAGCGTCGTTGGCGCCCTTGACGTAGGCGGCGTGGTGCTTGTCGTGGTGCAGCTCCATGATCTCGCCCGAGATCCACGGCTCCAGAGCGGAGTAGTCGTAGGGCAGTTCAGGAAGCGTGTACGGCGCGGACATCTACGCACCTTTCAATCTCTAGAGATCTGACAGTTGACCCCTGCGAAAGCTCGCTGAACAGAAAACTATCAGCCCACGGGAGTTCTGTTCGGTATCGCCTCTGCCACAGGGGTTTTCGACGGTTGCGACCCGCCTTCGCCCTTCGCTACCCGCTGCGGTTTTCCTCATGCGTACGCCCGCGTTGAGCTGGCTTTTCCGGACGGCTGTCCGGTTGCGGCCAGGCGGCGGCCCGGGGAGTGTATCCCCGTGGTCGCCGGGGGCGGCCGCAGGGGTGCGGCCACCCCCGGGGCCTGGCTAGGGGACGACGAGGCTGAGCGCTTCGGCGACGAGCGCGGGCCGGTCTTCCCCGTCGATTTCGACCTCGTGCCGCATGGTGAGCAGGATGCCTTTGGGGGTTTCTTTGGCTTCGGCGAGTTCGAGGCTGTCGCGGATGCGGGAGCCCACCCGCACCGGTTGGAGGAAGCGGACTTTGTTGAGCCCGTAGTTGATGGCCATGGCAGGGGATTTCTGCAGCCGGTAGATCTGCCAGGCGAACATGGGCAGCAGGGACAGGGTGAGGAAGCCGTGGGCGATGGTGCTGCCGAACGGTCCGGCAGCGGCGCGTTCCACGTCGACGTGGATCCACTGGTGGTCGCCGGTGGCGTCGGCGAAGGTGTTGATCTGGTCTTGGGTGACGGTGTGCCACGGGCTGTGTCCCAGGTGGCTGCCTTGCGCGGCGGCGAGCGCGTGGATGTCGGCGAATTCCCGCATGCGTGCTGCGCCCCTTTCTCAGTCCGGTCGGCACCCCACCACGAGGAACCGACTGGTTGGTATGGCTTGGGGATTACAGTACCGCCCCGCGAACGGGGACGGGCCGGACGCTCCCCGCTTGCGGGGCGGAGGGTGCCGCGGGCCCCGCAGCCTAGCCGTAGAGCAGCTCTTCCAGGCGGCGCTGGGGCACTTCCAGGTATTGGGCGATGTCGGGCAGGGACAGGCCCGCCTCGGTGAGGCCCTGCACGATCTCCCGCACTTTGACCGTGGCGATGCGGGTGGCTTCGTCAGCCATGTGCACCGCCCGCCGCGCCTCTACTGCGAGCTGGTCGAGATCCTTGTTCACCTGGGGCTGCAAGTCGATGTGGACGGTGCGCTCGTCCAAAGAGAGCTGGGCGCAGACGAACTCCTTGGCTCGTGCGGAGGCTTCGACCAAGGAGGGCGACCAGGTGACCCCCACATCGGCGACCTGGAGCTCCCAGCCGTTCTCCCATTTGCGGGCGTGCACCTCGTACAGAGCCACCGATCTTCCTTTCCGTGGATGCGTGGGTGTGGCTGTCACCCACGGGGTGTGCGGGCAGTGACGCCACCACGAAAGTGCAGCAGCGCGGCTCTCGGCACAAGAGCATTCATAAAGATCTCATCATCAGACGCCCGCCAGGGGATTGGGGCGGTTTTCCACAGCCTCGCGTTGTCCAGCGGGAAAGCTACTGGACAGTGGCCTCAACCGGCCACGCAGCCCACGGGGGAGAACCGGATTGCGTAATGTCCGTAATCTTTTTCTGGTCCTGCCGCGACCAACGCCCGCGCCGCAGTTTCCCACCAGGATCAACAGGGTGTGCCGCGGAGAGCGGCCCGCTGCTGTCCGCGGCGTGGCTGGGCCTGCGCCGCAGGGTTTCGGTCACGGCCCGGCGGGGCGGGCACCCGCTCAGGCGAGGGAGCCCACCGACGCCGAACGCACCGTCAACGTGTCCACGGTCCGCTGGTCCACTTCGTGGCCGAGCCCCGGCTGGGTGAGCGGCACCGCCACCACCCCGTCGTGGGAGCGCACCGTGGGGGAGACCAGGTCAGGCACGAACCGTTCCCCGGCAGGCGGCATCTCGCACGGCAGGGTGGTGCCGGGGAGGGTGGCCAGGGCGACGACCGCGGCCCTGCCCAACCCCGATTCCTGGTCGGAGCCGCACCACACCTGCCATCCCGCGTCCACGGCCCGGTCGTGGGCCCGCCGGGCCTGGGTGATCCCGCCCATGCGGACGATCCGCAGGTTCAGCGCGGACGCTGCTTCCATGCGGATCGCCTCGTCCAACCGTTCCAGGGAGTCCACCGAGTCGTCCAGCGCCACCGGGGTGCGCAGGCTGCGGTTCAACCGGGCGTGCGCGGCCAGGTCCCCGGCAGGGAAGGGCTGTTCGATCGCGAGCAGGCCGTAGTCGTCGAGGGAGCGCAACGCGTCCAAGTGCTCCGGGCTTTCGGTGTAGCGGCCGCCTCCGTCGACTTGCAGCACAAGCGACGGGTACGCCTCCCGGACGGCACGCACCGCCTCCACGTCCCAGCCGGGGCGGATGTGCAGCCGCACCCGCTTGTATCCCGCACCGACCTGCCGGTTCACTTCCTGGACCAGGAGTTCGAGGGAGGGCTGCGGTCCCAGGGTGACTCCGGCGGTGACTGCGGTGCGCACCCCGCCGAGCGCGTGCGCGAGCGGAATGCCGCGCTGCCGGCTCCACAAGTCCCAGCAGGCAGTGTCCAACGCGGCAGCCACGGCAGGCCGGGGAGCAAGGGGCTGCCAAGCGGCTGCAGCCTCAGTGGGACGCTGCCAGCGGTGCCCCACGAGAGCGGGGGCGTACTCGTCCACCAGGGCATCCCACAGGTCGCGGTCGGCGCGCGGAATCTCTCCCCAACCGCTCGCCCCGGTGTCGTCCCGCACCCGGACCAGGATGTGCCGCACGAAGCGGTCGGACTCGCCGGGGGACCGCTGCGGCCGGGGCCGCGTCAACGCCAGTCGGACGAGTCGGATTTCCACGGCCGCCACACGGGTAAGGGTCGTCGGCTCCGTGCGTGACACTGACCTGTCGCCTCCCACATACCGGGTCACGGCCGGGTGTCTGGCCGCTGTCCTGCACCATTGACGGTATCTGTTCTACCGGCCCGACCACTAGAGGAACGGCGGGGTGACGGAAAGACGGTGCCGCGGGGCAGGGGCTATCCCGCGGCCACGACTTCGGTGACGGTGCGCGCCGCCATCCCGTGGGCTTGGGCCACGGCCTCGTTGGTGAGTTCTCCCGCGAACGTGTTGAGGCCTGCGGCGAGCGCCGGGTCGTCGGCGAGCGCGTCCCGCCAGCCTTTGTTCGCCAGGGCCAGCGCGTAGCGCAGCGTGTCTTTGGTCAGCGCCTGCGTGGCCGTGGTGGGCACCGCGCCGGGCATGTTCGACACGCAGTAGAACACCGTGTTGTGCACCGGGTACGTGGGGTCGGAGTGGGTGGTGGGCCGCGAGTCGGCGAAGCAGCCGCCTTGGTCGACGGCGATGTCGACGAGCACGGTGCCGGGTTTCATCTGGGCGACCAGGTCGCTGCTGATCAGAGTGGGGGCTTTCGCGCCGGGGATGAGCACTGCTCCGATGATGAGGTCGGATTCCAGGGCGGTCCGTTCAATCTCGTAGGCGGTGGACGCCAGCGTCCGCACCCGGCCTTGGAACACGGCGTCCGCCCGGCGCAGTTTGGCGATGTCGATGTCGAGCAGGGTGACTTCCGCGCCCATGCCCGCCGCGACTTGGGCGGCGTTCATGCCGGAGACACCCGCGCCGAGCACCATGACTTTGGCGGGCCCCACACCGGGCACTCCGCCGAGCAGGACGCCGCGGCCGCCGTTGGAGCGCTGCAAGGCGGTCGCGCCGACTTGGGGGGCGAGCCGTCCCGCGATCTCCGACATGGGCGCCAACAAGGGCAGGGACCCGTCGGGAAGCTGCACGGTTTCGTAGGCGATCGCGGTGACTCCGTGCTTGAGGAGGGCTTCGGTGCAGTCCCGGGACGCCGCCAGGTGCAGGTAGGCGAAGAGCACTTGGCCGGGGCGGAGCCGGTGGTATTCCTCGGGGACGGGTTCTTTGACTTTGAGGACGAGGTCGGCCGCTCCCCACACTTCGTCGGCGCTGTCGATGATGCGGGCGCCCGCGGCCGCGTATTCGGCGTTGCTGATGGCCGAGCCGACACCGGCGTCGCGTTCGATGAGGACGTCGTGGCCGTGCCGGACGAGCTCCTGGACGCCGGCCGGGGTGATAGCTACTCGGTATTCATGGTCTTTGATTTCACGGGGCACGCCGACGCGCACGGTTCCTCCTCGGTGTCGAGCAGATGTGTTCCCCTACCGATCCCGGTGGCGCGTCCCACTTGTGGGGACGACGACCGGGGTCGCCGCCGCGCCGTGAGACTTCCGCGGTGCCCTTAGCGATAGGCGGACAGCAGGGGACCACCACGCGGCGAGGGGTCGTTGTCCGCGTCTGAAGGTACCGGGATACCGCACAGCCACGTACCGGTCACTCGGCCTTGCAGCCTCCTCCCCCGGTAGGGCCCTCCGTCGGATGCGGGCACCCGTTGGAAGGTGTCCGGTTCGAAAGCGACCAGGTCAGCGTCGTAGCCGACTTGGATGCGCCCTTTGGTGGCGAGTCCCATCAGCTCGGCGGGGCGTTGCGCGGTCCACTGGGTGAGTTCGGCGAGGCCGCAGCCGCGTTTCTGGGCTGCGGTCCACAGTGCGGGCAGGGTCCAGCGGATCGCGGAAATCCCGGTTCCCGGCCGGTTCCCGGAGCCGACCGAGTCGACGATGACGTCCCCGAAGGATTCCGCCCCGTGCAGGAGGGCGTTCCACAGTGCCTGGCGGTTGGCGTCGGACCGCAGCGGGGGACGGCACCGGTAGGAGGGGTCGGTGTCGGGTACGTGCTCGGCGGGCAGGCACAGGTAGTGCGGGCAGGTTTGGGCGCTGACGGGGATGCCGATGTCCCGGGCCGCGGCGAGGATGGCCGCGCATTCCGCGGCGACGAACGGGGAGATGTGGACGCGGGCCCCGCTGGAGCGGGCCGCGGCGAGCACCCGTTCCAGGCCGCGCCGTTCGGCGCGCGGCGGCCGCGCGGCAAGCAGCGCACTGTTGCCGGGGCCGACGACGGTGCCGAGTTCGTTGGCGTCTTCGGCGTGGACGACGATGGGCACGTCCATGGCGGCGACTTCCGCCATGCTCTTGCTGAGGTGGATGTCGTCGAGGGCGGGCAGGCCCATGAGTTCGTCGGACAGGGAGCAGGCGAAGCCGATGACCCCGTTGGCGCGCAGGTCGGCGAGTTCCGCGGAGCTGCTGCGCGGCGTGATCCCGCCGAGGAAGGCGACGTGGGTGGCGCTGTTGCTGGCTGAGGCGTGCAGGTGGGCGCGGAGCGCTTCGGTGGAGGTGATGGCGGGCTGGGCGGGAGCGGGGGCGACGACGAGGGTGGTGATGCCCCCGGCCGCGGCTGCCCGGGTCGTGCGGGCATACCCTTGCGACAGCAGTTGGCCGGGGGCTTGCACGGCAGCGTCGACGTCCACCATGCCGGGCAGGAGTGCGGTCTCACCGAGGTCGACTTCTTTCCGGCTGGGTAGGTCGTCGAAGTAGTCGGCGACGGCAGCGATGCGCCCGTCGGCGACGGCGACCGCTGCGGGACCCACACTCGTGGGAGTGACTGCGCGTCGGGATCGGATGACGAGATCGTATTGGCGCACTTGGCCCCCTTGTGTGGTTGTCGCCGACAGCCGCCCACGCCGGTGCCGCGGCCCGGCGTGGACGTCGGGTGGCGGCGTGGCCGGATGCCCCGCCCCCCTCCAGCAGGGCTCCGGCCAGGTGCCGCTCATGGCCATTGTCTCCACCAATCGGCTGTCGCGGGGGCTTTTCGCCATACTGAAGTTGAGTTTCTACGGTCCGTAATGGATTCTGAAAGTGGCGATACCGACACATACGGTACTTATGCGGGTGGATAACGACGGCGTGTAGTACTTCGTTTAGGCTTGTCGGCAAGGGTGGTGTCCGCACTGAAGGTGATGGCCTGGATTTTTGGTGACGCGGCCGAAATTGTTGTTCCGTGGCTGTGGGGAGCACTCGGAATCGTGGTCGGTGCGGGAATCGCCGCCGCGGTCATCCACCACCGCAAGACGTGAGGACAGAGCAAGTGACGACGGAGCGTGGGCGTGGCTTCCCCCAGTAATCAACGTGTGAGAACGAACGCGCTCGCCGCGGGCGAGACCCTCGTGCTGGTCGCTGCGGCTTCCGCAGCGGTCTGCCTGATCGCGCTGGTGCTCGCCATGCTGCTGGGCGGAGCCGGATACCCCCAGATCACGCCGGGGCTGCCGGATCCGGGAATGCTGACCCGCTGGGGGTTGCCGGTCGCGAAGACGGTGATGGACGTCTCCGCCGCGCTGACGTTCGGCCTGATCGTGCTCGCCGTGTTCCTGCTGCCGGTTGCGCGCAACGGCGAGCTGGGCGAGCAGGCGCAAGGCTATGTGCGCGCCGCCTCGTGGGCCGCCCTGGTGTGGGCGGGCGCGGCCGCAGCCACGCTGGTGTTCCAACTCTCCGACATTTTGGGCCGCCCGGTCGCGGAGATCGTCGGCAACGAGATCACCAGCTACGCGAGTTCGGTCCCGCAGGGGATCGGGCTGCTGTTGACGATCCTGGGCGCGCTGGGCGCCGCACTGATCGGCCGCGTGGTGGTGACCGCCACGGGCGCGGCACTGCTCAGCCTGCTGGTGCTGGTCGGCATGCTGCCGCCCCCGCTGACCGGGCACGCTTCTTCCGCGGGCAGCCATGAGATGGCGATCGTCGGCTTGTCGCTGCATGTGGCGTCGGTCGCCTTGTGGGTGGGCGGGCTGGCCGCCTTGTTCTTCCACGCGATGCGCGGCAGCGGCGAGCACGTGCCGACCGCGGTGCAGCGGTTCAGCACGATGGCGCTGTGGGCGTGGATCGGTGTGGCGCTGAGCGGACTGGCGAGCGCGGCAAGCCGGCTGACGAGCGTGGCGAGCCTGTTCACCACCGCCTACGGCCAGGTGATGCTCGCCAAGGTGGCGGTCTTCGTCATCTTGGGTGCGCTGGGCTGGGTGCACCGCACCCGCACGGTCCCTCAGATCACCGAGGATTCGGGCCGCCGTCTGTTCCTGCGGTTCGCGGGCGTGGAAGTCGTGGTGATGGCGGCGGCGATGGGGTTGGCGGCCGCGTTGAGCCGCACCGCCCCGCCCCCGGACCTCAACCGGGCCACGGACGCGTTCCGCAACCTCACTGGGTTTTCCATGCCGCCGCCGATGAGCTTGCGGACCCTGCTCACCGAGTGGCGCCCCGACTTGTTCTTCATCCTGGTCATCGTGGTGCTGGGCGGCTTGTATGCGGCCGGGGTGATCCGGTTGCAGCGCCGCGGCGACTCCTGGCCGTGGGGGCGCACCGCCGCGTGGTTCGCGGGCCTGCTGGTGCTGGGCATCGCCTTGCTCACCGGTGTGGGCACCTACTCGTATGTGCTGTTCAGCATGCACATGGTGCAGCACATGGTGCTGTCGATGCTGGTGCCGATCCTGCTGGTGCTGGGCGCCCCGGCCACGCTGGCGCTGCGCGCGCTGCGCCCGGCGAAGCAGCGGGGGGACCGCGGCCCGCGGGAGTGGCTCACCGCGTTCCTGCACGGCTGGTATGCGCGCCTGGTGACGCACCCCGGGTTCGCCACCCCCATGTTCGTCATCAGCATCTACGCGCTGTATTTCACGCCGCTGTTCGGCACCCTGATGCAGGACCACTTGGGGCACGTGTTCATGAACGTGCACTTCCTGCTGTCGGGTTTCCTGTTCTACTGGATCATCATCGGGGTGGACCCGGCGCCGCGGAAGATCCCGTTCCTGCTGCGGATCGTGCTGCTGCTGGTGGCGATGGGCTTCCACGCGTTCTTCGGCGTGGCGATCATGATGAAGTCCGAGCCGCTCGGCATGGAGTACTACGGCCAGTTCGAGGTGCCGTGGCGGGACAGCCTCGCTGACGACCAGTACGCGGGCGGCGGCGTGGCGTGGGCGCTCGGCGAGATCCCGACGATGCTGGTGCTGATCGCGCTGGTGGTGCAGTGGGCGCGGGACGAGGAGCGCACGGAGCGCCGCCGCGAGCGGCACAGCCAGCGCGGCGGTTCGGAGGACGCCGACTTGGACGCGTACAACGCCTACCTGGCGTCGCTGCACCGCCGGACCAGCCAGCAGCAGGGCCAGCCGGGACCGGAGCAGCCGGAACAGGAACCGCAACCCTAGGAGGGGCGGGCCGCGGGCCTGCGTAAACGGGCAGACAGGCGAAGGGGGCCGCCCGCAGGGCGGCCCCCTTGGTGTGTGCGTGTCCCCGCATCCGGCGGGGACACCGGATGCGGGCGGAGTGCTGCGACGGCGAGGGGCGCGCCTGGCGGCGCAACAGCGCGGACCCACCCCCTCACCCAGGGTTGCCGCGCCCGGTGCCGCTCAGGACGCCTCAGGCCGTTTTCTCGGACGTGCCGGTGAGCCCGGGCGGTGCGGGAGCCCGGGTTAGACGAGGAGGAGTGCGGTGACGGCGCCGAGGACGCCGACGAGGACACAGGTGGCGAGCCCGCCCACGTAGAGGGTGGGCCCGGACAGTTGCGGGAGCGCTTTGGCTTGGGTGGCGCGCCGCGCCGCAATCGTGGAGAAGACGAGCGTGGAACCGAGGATGAGCAGGGCCGTGCACAGCGCCACGGTGAACGCGGACGCGAACCCGGCCTGGGGCACAGTGCTCAGCAGACGGCCCGCGGCCAGGGTGGGCAAGGCGAGAAGCAGCAGGGCGATGGCG
The DNA here is from genome assembly GCF_017577275.1 of Thermobifida sp. Taxonomy (NCBI): domain Bacteria; kingdom Bacillati; phylum Actinomycetota; class Actinomycetes; order Streptosporangiales; family Nocardiopsidaceae; genus Thermobifida; species Thermobifida sp. Next base: position 5,082 of record NZ_PITY01000008.1, on the reverse strand, counting down.
ATCCCGGAGACGAGACGCGGCCCGGTTTTGGTGGAACGGCCGATGAGGGTGAGCAGCAGTCCTTGCAGCGCAACGTTGAGTACGGCCCCGCCGAGGCCGAAGATCGCGATGGTGGTGAGCAGCGAAGTCATTGCATGATTGTCCCACTCTTGGACCGGATCTCTCCCGGGGCCGACACCGCTGTGGATAACTTTCGGCCCCGACGGGATTATGCCCCCGGGCTGCGGCGGGCCTCCGGCGGGGGTGGGATCGCCCGCGGCACCGCAACCGGGGTCTTCCGCGGCGGGGTGCGTGGTACGGGGACGGGACGCGCCGCGGGCACCACCCTGGAAGCAGCCCGGCCGGTGAAGTCGATCCGGTGGAGGCACGCGGCTTCGCCCCGGGTCACGAGGACGAGGGACCGTGCTTCGGGCACGGCCTGCTGCGGGTCACGCGCTATGGCGCGGCGCAGCGCCAGCCACCGGCGCTGGTGGGTGCGAAAGCTGCGTTCGCTGACGCGGCGGCCGCGCATGTCTTGGCCGCGCCGCGCTTCCGCGGGGGTAGCGTCCACGAACAGCAGGTGGAGTTCCGCGCCGGTGATCCGGCAGTACAGCGCGAGCAGGCGGCGCACAGTCCGGCGCGTACCGGTTTCGTGGACGACGACGGGGGCGCGGCGCCGCAGGGCGGCGAAGACCCGCACGTAGTGCAGCAGGTGGGTGGCCCATCGCCACAGCGGGTAGGGGACGGCCCGCAGATAGGGGGTGAGCCGGTTGCGGGCGTGCAGCGAGTCGAGGACCCACACCCCGTCCCGGGTGCGCACGGGTGCGGTTTCCCGCCCGGACAGCCCGTAGAGGCGGGCCAGCAGGGTGCTTTTCCCCGCGCCGGGAAGCCCGCCGACGAGCAGCAGGCTGTGCCGCGGATAGCGGAGCACGAAGGCGTCGTGGAAGCAGGCGGAGGTGGGGTGGGTTGGGGAGGCGATCACACTGGGGACGTCTCCACCGCGGGTAAAGGGACGGTAAGGGCGGGGCCGCGCCCCGCCCTGCCGCCCTGGTGCGCGGGGGCTATCTGCGCCGCGCCAGGGTGAGGCCGTCGCCGATGGGGAGGATGACCAGGTCGACCCGCGTGTCGTCGCGGGCGTGCACGTTGAAGTCGCGGATGGCTTGCACGCGGGCCGCGGTCTGCGCGGGGTCGAGGACCCGGCTGTGCGAGAACACGTTGTCGGCGAGCAGCACCCCGCCGGGCCGCACCCGCGGCACGAGTTCTTCCCAGTAGGCGATGTAGGACTCTTTGTCGGCGTCGATGAACGCCAGGTCGAACTGGGGTTCTTCGGGGAGGGCGCGCAGCGTGTCGAGGGCGGGGGCGAGCCGCAGGTCGATCCGGTCGGCGACCCCGGCCCGCTGCCAGTAGCGGCGCGCCACCGCGGTCCATTCTTCGCTGACGTCGCAGGCGAGCAGGGTGCCGTCGTCGGGGAGGCCGCGGGCCAGGCAGATCGACGAATACCCGGTGAAGGTGCCGACTTCGACGATGTTGCGTGCCCCGATGAGCTGGGTGAGCAGGGTGAGGAACAGTCCTTGTTCGGGGGCGATCTGCATGCCGACGTGGTCGGGGAAGAGCCGTTCGGTTTCCGCGGCCAGGTCGGTCAGCACTTCGTCGACGGGGGTGCTGTGCGCGACCAGGTAGGCGTGCAGTTCCGGACTGAGGTTTTCTGAGGTGCGTGTCACAGGCCCAGCCTAGGAGACGAGGGGGTCACAGGTCGGGGATGAGTTCTTTCCACGGGAACAGGTAGATGGACATGAGCACGATGGAGATGGTGAGCATGGGGGTGATGACTTTGCGTTCCACGGGCCCGTCGGTTTTGAAGCCGATGTTCTGCCCGAACCGGTATTTCCAGAACGGCCACAGCAGCGGCACCCCCATCTGGGTGGCAATGTCTCCCAGGTAGTGCAGGAGGCACCCGTAGGCCACGGCCAGGCCGAGCCATGAATAGTCGACGCCCGAACTGTAGAGGGCGAGTGTGATTCCCGCGGTGGCGAGCGCGTTGATGAATTCGGCGGCGACCCGGTTTTTCTCCATGCCGTAGCCGAGCCCGTTGAACGCGATCCCGATGAGCAGGAAGACGAATATTTGGGCGGCGAGTTCGGACCAGAGGACGAGGAGTTGCGCGAATCCGCCGAGGAGTAGCGCGAACAGCAGCGAATGGGTGCCGTTGCGGTGCCCGCCGAACGCCCAGTTGAAGAACGCGCCGAGGGTTTCGGTGAACACCCCGTAGGTTTTGGTGATGGTTGCGCTCTTGTGGTCGAGGTCGGGGATGAGCGCGGCGCCCGCGCAGACGAGCCCGCCCGCGATGATTTCCCCGGATCCGAGTTCGAAGTTGATGCCGAGAACGTCCACCTTGTTGAGCAGGGGGACGACAGCCATCCATCCAACCACGCCGCTCAGCGCGTGAGAGTGCCCCATCATGGGCGGAACGGTAGCGGTTCGGAACGGTTTTTGGCGAGTCGGGGGTTGGGAAGCGTACCGGCACGACGACCCGGTGTGAGATTCAGCTCAATGATAGGCGGCAGAAGCCCTGGTCAATGGCCGGATACGGCCACCGTCCCGCACGCGGGCTGTTTTCTCCTCCTGTTTGTGCAGCGAAAACGCGTTTTTCCCGGATAATGCCGGGCACCGGGGGCGGGTGGAACGGCGGGGCAATTCCGCGTGGTTCGACATATGCTTTGGGTAGCCGCCCGTTCCGGCTAGGCCGTCGGGAATCGGCTTGTCGGTTCCCAGAGCTGGACGTGGTCGCCGTGGCCGGTCCGCGGTGCACCTCGGCTTCGGTGCGTTCGGCATGCTCGTGGGGATCATGTCGAGGTGTCATCGGAGCACGGGCGGCCTTTGCGTGCGCGGACGGCCCGGTTCCGCCTGGTGTGCGGGTAGGGGAGTGGTCGGGCGCGCCCCCGCTCAGCGGGCTTATCAGCCTGTGCCGCGGGGAATACTTCCCGGTGCAGCCGCGCGGAAGCGGTGGCGTCCGCCGCCACGCACGCGGGGAAGCCACGGCGGCAGGCTCGGCCGCTGGTGTCTGCCGCCGTCGACTTCTTCTCCCAGTGCCTTGAGGACATCCTCCTGTCCCGGCATGCCCCGCGGGCAGCCCGGGTGTCAGGGGAGGGTGAGGATTTCTGCGCCGTCGTCGGTGATGACGAGGGTGTGTTCGAACTGGGCGGTGCGTTTGCGGTCTTTGGTGACCGCGGTCCACCCGTCGTCCCAGACTTCGTAGTCGATGGTGCCCAGGGTGATCATGGGTTCGATGGTGAAGGTCATCCCGGGAACCATGACCGTGTCGGCGCTCGGGTCGTCGTAGTGGGGGATGATCAGCCCGGAGTGGAATTCGGGCCCCACACCGTGCCCGGTGAAGTCGCGCACCACGCCGTAGCCGAAGCGTTTGGCGTAGGACTCGATGACCCGGCCGATGACGTTGATCTGCCGGCCCGGCTTGCACGCTTGGATGCCGCGCATGAGGGCTTCGCGGGTGCGTTCCACGAGCAGCCGGGATTCTTCGTCGACGTCGCCGACGAGGAAGGTGGCGTTGGTGTCGCCGTGCACCCCGTGGATGTAGGCGGTGACGTCGATGTTGATGATGTCGCCGTCCTGGAGGACGGTGTCGTCGGGGATGCCGTGGCAGATGACTTCGTTGATGGACGTGCACAGCGACTTGGGGAAGCCCTTGTAGCCGAGCGGGCTGGGGTAGGCGCCGTGGTCGCACAGGAACTCGTGGCCGATCCGGTCGAGTTCGTCTGTGGTGACGCCGGGCTTCACGTGTTTGCCGACTTCTTGGAGTGCTTGCGCAGCGATCCGGCCGGCCACCCGCATGGCTTCGATGGTCTCCGGGGTCTGCACATCCCCAGCGACCCCTTTGACGGGATGTTTCTTACCGACGTATTCGGGCCGGGGGATGGACGGCGGGACCGTTCGTGGGGGCGAGATACGCCCGGGTACCAGCGGGGTAGTCATGGAATACGAGTGTAGTCAGCGACTGACGGGAGAAGTCCGTGTTCGGTAAACGGCGCCGGGATGTCCTTCCCACCCCGGAGGACGGGGAGGACAAGTGGTGGTATTCGCTGAAGACGGGGAAGGTGGAGCGCGGCCCGGGCAGTCCGACGAAGGACCGGCTCGGCCCGTACCCGGACCGGGCGTCCGCTGAGGCGGCGTTGGAGCGGGCCCGCCAGCGCAACGAGCAGTGGGAGGAAGAGGACCGCGAGTGGAACGAGTGGTGACCGTGGGTAAACAGGGGGCGGTGTACCACGGCCGACACCCCTGTTGACATGATCATGATTATGACATCGAAGAGTTCTCCGCACGATCTTCCTGACGTCTCTGGCCTGTCGATTGCCGTGCTGGGTGGCACGGGTGATCAGGGCCGCGGCTTGGCGCGCCGGTTCGCGATGGCCGGGCACGAGGTGATTCTCGGTTCGCGGAGCGCGGAGCGGGCCCAGGCGGTTGCCGCCGAGTTGGGCGAGGGCTTGCCGATCCGCGGCATGGACAACGCGGGCGCGGCCGAGGCCGGGGACGTGGTGATCGTGGCGGTTCCGTGGGACGGTCACCGTGCCCTGCTGGAGTCGTTGAAGGATGTGCTGGCGGGCAAGATCGTCGTCGACTGTGTGAACCCGCTGGGTTTCGACAAGCGCGGCGCGTATGCGCTGCCGGTTGAGGAGGGGAGCGCTGCCGAGCAGGCTGCCGCGATCCTGCCGGACAGCCGCGTGGTGGCCGCGTTCCACCACGTGTCCGCCGTGCTTTTGCTGGACCCCGAGGTCGAGAAGGTGGATTTGGACGTGCTCGTGCTCGGGGACGACCGTGAAGCCACCGATGTTGTGCGCGCTTTGGCGGCCCGTATCCCCGGGGTGCGGGGAGTTTACGGCGGGCGCCTGCGCAACGCCCACCAGGTGGAGGGGGTTACCGCCCACCCTGTTTTGATTAACCCCCGGTACAAAGCCCACGCGGGGATCCGCATCACCGACATCTAAAAAAAAAAACCTGTACGGCAGGGGCCCCGTCCCGCCCGCCCCACGAGGGCAGGGGCACCGGGGTTTTACCCGGTTAGCTCGCCCTTTTTTGACCACCCCCGCG
>NZ_PITY01000009.1:0-36913 GCF_017577275.1 Thermobifida sp. | reverse complement strand
GCCTTGGGCTATACCATGGTTTACGGCGTGCTGCAGCTCATCAACTTCGCGCACGGGGAAATTTACATGACCGGCGCGTTCGCCGGCCTGCTGCTCGTCACCGTCGCGAAGCTGCCGTTCTGGCTGGCGTTGCCCGGGGCGATGCTCATCGCCTCCCTCGTGGGCGTGACGGTGGAGTTCGTCGCCTATCGTCCGCTGCGCCGCTCGTCGCGGCTGGCCGTGCTCATCAGCGCCATCGGCATGTCCATCTTCCTGCAAAACGTGGCGCTGTGGATTTTCGGTCCGGCCACCAGGAGCTTTCCGCCGCCCTTCCAAGTCAGCGTCCTGCCGAAGAGCCCGCTGCCCCCCAACCCGCCAGAGGCCCCGCCGCCCTCCCCCCAGTACCGGCAGGAGCTGACCGCGGCCCACGTCACTCCCCAGTTCTCTGCCCCCGCCGCGTTCGACGGCGCCTTCGGCGCCTGGGAGCAGCACCCTCCTCTCGCCCCGCCCCCGCGGCAGGGTGATGTGCGGCTCTGGCTGGCTGCGATGGGAACCGCGTTCGTTGCCGCGCTCTGCCTCGTGCTGTGTGCCGTGATGACAGCGGCGACGCTGCGCGGCGGCACAGTCCACGCGTCCGGTAAGCCGCACCGGGATGTCCGCTACGCAGACTCCTGGTTCCACACCGCCGGAGCCATCCCGGTCGACGTCGCCGACCACCCCTTCTATGCCCTGCCCGCCCCCGGCGCCGTGGCATGCGAGATCCCCGAGTTCAACGCCGCCACGGTGGCGGGGTGGGAGGAGTTCACCGAGGTGATCGGCCCCTGCCTCAACGCGATGTGGCTCTCCCCGCTAGAAGAGCTCGGGCTGCGCCCGCAGGAGCCGCACTACGTGATCCTCGACGAGATCCCCGCGGAGCTGCGCGACGAGTCCGAGGAAGAAGGAGTCACCCTCGCCTACTACTTGGAGCACGAGCTGAGCATCACCATCCTCGTGCCCAACGTGCGGAAACTCCTGCGGTACCCGGGCATGGACGACAAGCGCATCTGGTTTGCCCTGGTCGCCCACGAATACGGGCACCACCTCCAAGGGGAGACCGGTCTTCTTGACGCGGCCTACACCCTGCAGCTTGATGCCAAGTCCACGCGCCAAGAACTCCAGTTGGGACGGCAGATCGAACTGCAAGCCGAATGCCTGGCAGGGACCGGGGTTGCCGCTATCGCCGGCCACGACCACGCCGACGTGGCGTTCGTCAACCGCAACTTCAACGAAGGCACGGGGGACAGCGACACCCACGGCAGTGCCGACAACCGCGTCCACTGGTTCAACGCCGGAGCCACCGCGGAGACCATGGCGGCGTGCAACACTTTCGCGGCCGAAGACCGCTTGGTCCGCTAGCCTGCCCGCTCCCCTGCCCGAAAGCATGCCCCAGTGCCAGGCCGCCCCGGGGTGCGGTGCTCTACCCCGTCCAGTTGCGGCCAGCGCAGCACGCCCCGGGGAGACCGCCCGCTCTCCGGTGCGCTGCGGCCTCCCCGGGCACCCCGGTCGTCCGGAGACCACCGGGCACTACTGGCTCGGCAGGGTCAGTTGCGTTCCGCCAGCACGCGGCGCAGCTCCGCCCAGCCGCTCAGCTTGACCCGCTCCCCGCGGGACAGCTCCGCTGCCAGGGCCGCTTCGGCCGCGTCGATAGCCAGCCAGTCAGCGTAGCTGCTGGCCGTCACCCCTTTCTCTTTGAGCAGGTCGTCGATGGTGGTCGTCGGGACCCGGGAGGTGCGGAGCTTCGGGGCGTCGTCGAGCAGGGAGCGGACAGTGGCGGCAGCATCCGACTTGTTGGTGCCGATCACGCCGGTCGCGCCGCGCTTGAGCCAGCCCGCCACGTATTCGCCGAGCAGCGGGGTGCGCTGCTCGTCCACCACCCGGCCGTCCTCATGCGGCAGGGTGCGGGTGGTCTCGTCGAAAGGCAGGTCGGGGAGGGGGGAGCTGGCATAGCCCACCGACCGCACCACCATGCCCACCGGCAGGACTTCTCGCTGTCCGGTGCCGACCAGCCGCCCATCAGCGTCGAGCGCGGTGTGCTCCACCTCCAGTCCTTCGACTCGGGTGTCGCCCACCACGGCGACGGGTTTACGCCAGAAGTGCAGTTCGACCCGGCGTCCCGTGCCACCGCCGGGGCGTTGCGCCCACTCCGCAAGAGTGCGCAGGTTGGTGCGGGCCGCGCGGGCCGCGGTCGCCACTTCTTCGCTGTTGGGGTCGAGGTCGACGACAGCGGGGTCCACTGTGACGTCGACGTCCGTGAGCTTGCCCAGCTCCCGCAGTTCGTTCGCGGAGAACTTGGCCTGGAGAGGGCCGCGCCGGGCGACTATGTGCACGCAGCGCACCTTGCTGGCGGCCAGCACCTGCAGCACGGGTTCAGGGATGTCGGTCTGGCGGAGTTCGTCGACGCTGCGGACCAGGATGCGTGCCACGTCGAGGGCAACGTTGCCCGCGCCGACCACGGCGACCTCTTCCGCGTCGAGGACGAACCGGGTCACTTCGAGGTCGGGGTGGCCGCTGTACCAGTTCACGAAGTCGGTGGCAGCGACACTGCCGGACAGGTCCTCGCCGGGAATCCCCATTCGGCGGTCCACGCTCGCCCCCGTGGCGTAGACGACCGCGTGGTAGGCACGCGCGAGGTCAGCCCGGGTGAGGTCGGTACCGTACTCCACACCGCCCAGGAAGCGGACGTCGGGATGTTCCAGGACACGAGCCAGAGTGTGCGCCACCCGCTTGATTGACGTGTGGTCGGGGGCGACACCGTAACGGACCAGGCCGTAGGGGGTCGGTAGGCGGTCCAGCACGTCCACGGCCACCGGCTCGCGGGACTGCCGGGTCAGCGCCTCGGCGGTGTAGATTCCTGCGGGGCCGGAGCCGATCACGGCTACCCGCAACGGGTCGGGAGTGCTCATGCGCCCATTGTGACGCATGCGATATTGCGGTTTCGAGCGCAGGGAGCGCCCTGCGGTTCCCGTCAGGCACGCACCGTAACTCTCGGATTCTTTTCGGCAGCCCGGCTCTTCAGCGCGGTATCCGCTGGTCGACCCGGTCGAGGAAACCCTGCCAGAAGTCGTCTTCCGGGTCGACGATGGACGGGTGGTCGGGGTGGCCGCTGGCCGCAAAGCAGTCGAGGATGCCGGGAATCCGCAGCTCTTGCGTGTTGCGCGTGGCAAGGGCCTTGCGCAACTGCTCGACTTCGTCGGGATCCTGGTGGGCGTCGTCCGCCAGGTAGATCTCGGCGTAGTTCACTCCCCGCTGGTAGGGGGAGTCCGGTCCTACGGGACGGTGAGCCATCGTCATCCTCCAATCTTTCACCTTCCCAGGACCGCTACCCGCTGGGGAGCGCCACCAACGATGGTGCTCCCCAGCGGGCAAAGCCCGTATTCTCCGGTCAGGACGCCGGCTCGTCCTCCAGGGACTGCTCCGCGCGCTGGGCCACGATCTCGGTGAGTTTGCGCGCTAGTCCCTGCGCGTCCAACCCCATCTGGGCGAGGATACGGTCGCGTTTGGCGTGCTCCAGGAAGCGCTGCTCGATCCCGAACGTGCGCACCGGAATGTCGAGGTCGGCGTCGCGCAGGGCGCGGGCCACCGCGTCACCGACCGCGCCCACCCGGCCGTTGTCCTCGACTACGGCGACCACGCTGTGCCGGGCGGCTTCCGACACCAACGCCGGGTCCAACGGTTTGACCCAGCGCGGGTCCACGACGGTCACCCCGATCCCCTGGTCGGCCAGCCGGTCGGCGACCTCGCAGCACGTCTGCGCCATGGGCCCGACCGCGACCAGCAGCAAGTCCGGGGCCTCGGTGCCGCTCGCAGGACGCCGCAGCACGTCCATCCCGCCGATCTGGTCGACCGCGGGGATGGCGGGGGGCACCACGCCCTTGGGGTAACGCACCACGGTGGGCCCGTCGTCGATGGAGATCGCCTCGCGCAGCAGTTCCCGCAGCCGCACCGCGTCGCGCGGCACCGCGATGCTCAGGTTGGGGACGACTTGCAGGATGGACAGGTCCCACATCCCGTTGTGGCTCGCACCGTCGTCTCCCGTGATGCCCGCCCGGTCGAGCGCGAACGTGACCGGCTGGCGGTGCAGCGCCACATCCATGAGGACCTGGTCAAAACAGCGGTTGAGGAACGTGGCGTAGACCGCGACGACCGGGTGGAGGCCACCCATGGCCAGCCCGGCTGCGCACGTCGCAGCGTGCTGTTCCGCGATGCCCACGTCGAAGACCCGGTCGGGGTAGGCCTCGGCGAAGGCGGCGAGGCCGGTGGGGTGCAGCATGGCCGCGGTGATCGCGACCACGTCTTCGCGTTCCGCGCCGATCCGCACCATCTCGTCGCTGAACACCGACGTCCACTTCAGGCCCGGCGTGGACTGCGGGCGTCCCGTGGCCACGTCGAACGCGCCGAGGGCGTGGAACTGGTCTTCGTCGTGGTTCTCCGCGGGCGCGTACCCCTTGCCCTTCTGGGTGAGGACGTGCACGATGACCGGCGCCCCGAAATCGCGGGCCCGGCGCAGCGCCCGCTCCACCGCTGCCACGTCGTGCCCGTCGATCGGCCCGACGTACTTCAGCCCCAGGTCTTCGAACATCATCTGCGGCTGAATAGCGTCCTTGAGGCCTTTCTTGAACGCGTGCAGCGCGTCGTACAGCGGCGGGCCGACCACCGGCGCCCGGTTGATCGCGTTCTTCGCGGTCGCCAGCATCTGCTCGTAGCCGCGCGTCATACGCAGGTTGGCGAAATGCTCGGCGAGCCCGCCGATCGTCGGCGAGTAGGAGCGGCCGTTGTCGTTGACGACGATGACGATCCGGCGGTTTTTCCCTTCGGCGATATTGTTGAGCGCTTCCCACGCCATTCCGCCGGTGAGCGCGCCGTCGCCGACCAGGGCGACCACGGTGCGGTCGGTGATCCCCTGCAGTTCGTAGGCGCGGGCGAGCCCATCAGCGTAGGACAGTGCGGTGGAGGCGTGCGAATTCTCAATAAAGTCGTGCTCGGACTCGGCGCGGGACGGATATCCGGAGAGGCCGCCCTCTTTCCGCAGTTTAGAGAAGTCTTTCCGGCCGGTCAGGATCTTATGGACGTACGCCTGGTGGCCGGTGTCGAACAGGATGGGATCGCGCGGCGAGTCAAACACGCGGTGCAAGGCGATGGTGAGTTCGACGACACCCAGGTTGGGGCCGAGGTGACCACCGGTTCGGGCGACCTGGGAAATGAGGAACTCCCGGATTTCCGCCGCCAATTGGGGAAGCTGGGAGTCGGGGAGTTTTTTCAGGTCGTCTGGATTGTGCACCGAGTCGAGCAGCGTCACTCTCGTCATTCCCCTCGTATGCAAGACATCAGGTCGGCCGCCGGACCACGGACGTTTCCCGAGCAGACGGAAAACGGACCGAAGGTGGAAGTGGACACGGCCGACACGGTGTCCGATTCCCCGACGGCTCGGTAGTGGGAACCGGACGAACCACGATCAACCGGCACCACCATAGGCACACAGCTTATGCTGATCCACCACGCGGCGGGATTGAGGCAGCGGTCTGTTGCGCGGTCCGGTGGGAGGCGGGGGCACCGGCCTCGATTCCGTGGGCCGCACACATGCGACGCAGTTCTTCGGCGATGCCCTGGGTCGTCCAGTGGGCGTTGAGCCCGCTGGGGTTGGGCAGGACCCACACGGGGACTCCTTCGATCGCGTCCTCGGGGGGTTGCGGACCGATACGGGCCCGGGGCCGCGCGAACGCTTTCCGGTAGGCGGTGACGCCGAGCACGGCGAGCAGCCGGGGCCGGTAGGCCCGGAGTTTCGCGGCCAGGGCCTGCCCGCCCGCCTGCAGTTCCGCTGCGGTCAGCTCATCGGCCCGCGCGGTAGCCCGGTCCACGAGGTTGGTCACCCCTAAGCCTAGGTCAAGGAGCAGGTGCTGTTCGGCGGGCCGCAGGAGGCGGGGGGTGAGCGAGGCGGCGTGCAAGGCGGGCCAGAACCGGTTGCCGGGCCAGGCGAAATGGTGCCCGCTCCAGGCCGAATACAGCCCCGGGTTGATCCCGCAGAACAGGATGGTGAGGCCGGGGCCGATAACGTCGGGGACGGTTGTGGCACGGGCCGCCGCGAGTTCCGCTGCGTCGGGGCCGCGCCGCGGCTTCCGCATGGGTGTGCTTCCTCCTCGGCTCCGCTCCGGTCGGGGTTTTCTCAGACTAGGGCCCGCAGGACGAGGGTGCTTCCCGAGACCGCGACCACGGCCAGGAGCGCGATCCGCAGCCGCTGTCCGCCGAGCATGCTTCGCAGCGGCCGGGACAGCAGGAACCCGGCTACGAGGAAGGGGATGAGGGCGGCTCCCGTCGCCACTTCGCGCAGCCCGAGCTGGCCGCCTACCGCCAACGCGGCTAGGGAGAGCAGGACGCCGACAAAGAAGTAGGCGCCCAGGGTGGCACGGATCCGCGGGCCTTCCTCGTGCTGGTACACGAGGGCGACGGGCGGGCCGCCGATCGAGGTCGCGGTGCCCATGACCCCGGAGATGACTCCGGCCACGCTGAGCGTGGCGGGGGTGGGGCGCAGCCGGAGTGTGGTGAGGCTCGCGGCCACCGCGAGGAGGACGCCGACCCCCACCCACAGGCCGAGGGTGTCGGGTGTGGCGAGGGCGACGACCCACACGCCGCCGACCGTCCCTACCAGCCGTCCAGCGAGAGCCCAGGAGATGCCGCGCAGGTCGGCGTGGCGCCACTCGGCACCGACGGTGAACAAGGGCAGCACCGCGGTGAGGACCAGCAGGGTGCCGGGCATCAGTGTGGGGTCCAGCATCGCGACGACAGGTGCCGCGGTCAGCCCCAGGCCCAGCCCGACACTGCTCTGCACAACGGTGCCGATCAGCACTGCGGTTCCGGCCGCTGCGAGGAATACCAGCTCAGACTCGGTCACGTGAGGTGAGGGTAGCGGTCGGCCCTGTGCGGGCCGCAGGGAGGAGCGGTGTTCCCGGAAGGGAGGAGGTTCCGGGAACACCGCGGGTGGGTGGCCGCGCGCCGCTGGGAGGGAGTGGCGCGGGCAGCAGCGCGCGGCCGGGCACGCCCGGGTCCCCCTACTCCCGGGCGTGGGCTTTGCGGGTCCGGCGGGACACCGCGTCGAGGATGACCGCTACCAGGAGGACCACCGCGGTGATCATGAACCGCACCGAGGAGTCCATCTGCAGCAGGTACAGCCCCGAGGAGATCGCGCCGAGCACGAGGCCGCCGAGCAGGGCCGAGTAGGCGCTGCCGCGTCCGCCGAAGAGGCTGGTGCCGCCGATGACCGCGGCCGCGATCGCCATCATCAGGTCGTCGCCGCCCCCGGTGAGCTGGTTGACGGCGTAGCTGCGCGACACGAGGAGGATGCCGCCCACCCCGGCCAGGGTGGAGGCGAGAGCGAACACGGAGATGCGGATCAGGTCGACGTTGATGCCGGCGCGGCGTGCCGCTTCTGCGCTGCCGCCCACGGCGAACACCATCCGCCCGTAGCGGGTCTTCCGCAGGATCAGGTCGAAGAGCACCACGACCCCGACGAAGAGCAGGAAAGCGACGGGCACTCCGCGGAAGGAGTTGAGCACCCACACCCCGCCGAGGACGGGGAGGGCGAGGAGCGCGGTGCGCACCCCGATCTCCGTGACCGACTTGGCGGGCAGCCCGGCCGCGGCGCGGCGGCGCGCCCCGCGGACGCTGATCAGCCCGTAGAGGGCGACCGCGGTGATTCCGATCCCCCAGCCGACCGCCGGGACGAGATAGGTGTGGGTGATGGCACCGATCAGGCCGTTGTAGGGGACGTTGATCGTGCCTTCAGGGCCGAGCAGGTAGAGCTGGGCGCCCTGCCAGCCGATCAATCCGGCCAAGGTGACCACGAAGGCGGGTACCCCGATCTTGGCGAAGATCGTGCCGTGCAGGGTGCCGATGAGGGTGCCGGCGAGGATGGCGACCACGATCGCGGCGATCTCGTTCCACTGGTAGTTGACTGCCAGGAGCGTCACGATCACGCCGCACACGCCTGCGACCGATCCGACGGAGAGGTCGATCTCCCCGAGCAGCAGCACCATGATCACGCCGCAGGCCATGAAGCCGACGGCGACGATCTGCAGGGTGAGGTTGGACAGATTCTGGGCGGTGAGGAACTTGGGGTTGAGGCTCCAGAAGACGCCGGCGATCACGATGAGTCCGACGAGGACCGGCAGCGGGCCGAGTTCTCCGCTGCGGAGCCGGCGCAGCGCGCCGCGCACCAGCCCGCCTAGACCGGAGCCGTCCATGATGAGCCGGGGGTCCCGGGCGACCGTGGCGCCCTGGGGAGCCGGGGTGGTTTGCTGAGCCATCACGCCCCCTCCGTTCCCGGAACCGCAGTGCGACCGGCACGTCGGGACACCGGGTTGTCGGCGGCGCCCGTGATGGCCGCCACGATCTCTTCGTAGCTGGTGTCTTCGATCCGGAAGTCGCCGGCGTTGCGTCCCAGGCGCAGCACGACAGCGCGGTCGGCAACAGCTCGCACGTCGGCCATGTTGTGGCTGATGAGGATGACTCCGAGGCCTTGGTCTCGGAGGCGTTCGATGAGGTCGAGTACTTGCGCGGTCTGCGCCACGCCCAGGGCTGCAGTGGGCTCGTCCAGCATGACGACCTTGGGGTCGCCGAGCAGGGAGCGGGCGATGGCGATGATCTGGCGCTGCCCGCCGGAGAGGGCAGCAACGGGAATGCGCAGGTTGGGAATCCGCACGGAAAGCGAGTCCAGGAGTTCGTGGGCGCGCCGCTCCATTTCCAACTCGTCCAGGACTCCGAGCGCGGTGCGCTCGGTGCCGAGGAACAGGTTGGCCACGATGTCGAGGTTGTCGCAGAGCGCCAGGTCCTGGTAAATGGTGGCGATGCCGAGCTGTTGGGCATCGCTGGGACGGTTGATCTGGACCGGCTTGCCTTCCCACAGGATGGTGCCGCTGTCCGCCGGGTTGACCCCGGCGATGACCTTGACGAGGGTGGATTTTCCGGCCCCGTTGTCGCCCAGCAGCGCGACGACTTCGCCCGCGTGGACGGTCAGGTCGACGTCGCTGAGCGCCTGGACCGCGCCGAATCTCTTGGAAATCCCGGACAGCTCCAGGATCGGTTGTGCCATAACGTGTCCTCGTGGTGATCCGCTGTTCGGGGGCCGGACTGTCCGGCCCCCGATCCGGTCTCCTGGGAGCCTCTCGGGGTGTGACTGGAGCGGCAGCCCCGGTTCCGGGGCGGGTGCCGCTCCAGTCGTCGCGGGGCCCGCCGGTTTCCGGTGGGAGGCCTGCGGAACCCGCGCGACGTACTCCGTTAGGAGCCTGCCCCCTTGCACAGCTCGGTGTCGGCGTACTGGTCGGTGCAGATCTCCTCGATGGTGTAGAAGCCGTCGGAGATCACGGTGTCTTCAATGTTGTCCGCGGTGACCGCAATGGGTTCCAGCAGCACGGCCGGAATCGTGTTGCCCGCCTCATCGGTGACCTCGGTGAGCGGGTGCTCCTGGCTTCCCTCGTACTTCTCGCCGGTGGCGGCGGCGACTGCCATGGCGGCGGCCACTTCAGCCTCAGGGCGGATGGCCTTGTAGACCGTCATGTACTGGTCGCCGGAGATGATCCGCTGGATGCCGGCGAGTTCGGCGTCCTGGCCGGTGATGGGCGGCATCTCGTCCACGCCTGCGGCTTTGAGGGCAGCGATGATGCCGGCGGCCATGCCGTCGTTGGCGCTGTAGACACCGCTGATGTTGTCGGCGCCGACCGCGGTGATGGCCTGCTCCATCTGCTGCTGAGCCTTGTCGGGCGACCAGTCAGGGGTGTCGTATTCGGCGCCGATCTCGACCTGGCCGTCGAGGATCTCGTGGGCTCCGGCTTTGAAGTCTGCGGCGTTGGGGTCAGTCGGCGATCCGTTGATCATGATGACTTGGCCCTCGCCGGCGGTGCCTGCCTTCTCCATGCCTTCAATGAGCGCCGTGCCTTGGACGCGGCCGACGGTCTTGTTGTCGAAGGAGACGTAGTAGTCGACCCCGCCTTCGGCGAGCCGGTCGTAGGCGATCACCGGAACGCCTTGCGCCTTGGCCTGCTGGACGATGCTGCCCGCGGCTTTCGCGTCCACGGCGTCGAGCACCAGGACGCTGACCCCCTCGGTGAGCATAGCTTCCGCCTGGGCCTGCTGCTTGGAGACGTCCTGGTCAGCGTTCTGGTAGGAGACCTCGCACTTGGGGCAGAGTTCCGCGACGGCCTCTTCGAAGTAGGGGCGGTCGAATTTCTCGTAGCGCGCGGTCTTGGACTCGGGAAGCAGCAACCCGATGGTGAAGCCTTCGTCGATTGAGGCTGCGGCCTGCTGTTCTCCTTCGGTTCCGGTGGTGCAGCCGACCGTGGCCAGCAGGACCGCGGCTGCGCCCACCGCGACGCGGCGGACGATGTTTCGGTTGCTCATCGCTTGACCTCCTTGGAAGCCCACCGGGCGTCGGGGGATCGCGAACCCATCCGCGTCAACGTGGACTGGGTCACGTGGTGGACTGATGCCGTGAAGTCAAACTCGTCACCACCTTGTCGTCAAGACTTGAACGCATAACCGAAGTGTCACAAAACCTTGACTTCACTCCTTAAATACAAAGAAATCGCAGGTCATGCGGGCTTTGTCTTGATGTGAAGATCAGAGAATCCCCTAAAAATTTTTCTCTGATCGTTTCAGAAGGTGGAGTCAAGCACGACCTGCAGCGCTCCCCGCAGCGCCGCGCGCTCCCCCAGCTCCCCGGTGACCAGGCGCAGTCCGGTGAGCGCGTTCCCCAGGGCTCCCAGTTCCATGGCCCGGCGCATGGGGTCGAGCAGCAGCTCTCCCGCTTCGGCGATCTCGCCCCCCACAATGACCATCTGCGGGTTGACCATGTTGACCACGACTGCTACGCCGCGGCCCAGTGCAGCGCCGGCCTCCGCGATGATCCGGCGGCACCCGGGGTCGCCCTCCTGGGCCGCCTCGAGCAGGTCGACCAGGCTGGCCCCGTGCTTGACCCGGCCCTGCTGCGGCAGCATGTCCAGCAGGTAGGGCGTGCCGACCAGGGTTTCCAGGCAGCCTCGGTTGCCGCACCGGCACACCTGCCCGCGCTCGTCGAGCCCGATGTGCCCGATCTCCCCCGCATTGCCGTTCATCCCGCGGAACAGGCGCCCGCCGAGGATCACGCCCGCGCCCACCCCGTGGGCGACTTTGACGTAGACGACGTGCTCCAGGCCGCGGGCAGCGCCTTCGGTCAGTTCGGCGAGGGCGCAGAGGTTCGCGTCGTTGTCCACGGAGACCGGCAGTCCCAGGCGCTCTTGGAGTTCCGCCCCGGGGTTGAAGCCGGCCCAGTGCGGCATGCTGGTGATATCCCCGATGAGGCCGGTGGCCGGGTCGACGGGTCCGGGGATCGCCGCCGCGACTCCGAGCACCATGGAGCGGTCCACCCGCGCCTGGGTCAGCAGGGTCTCGGTCAGCCAGACCGCCCGCCGCACCCCCCGCACCGGGTCTTCGGAGACGTCGTAGGCGATGCTCTCCTCCTGCAGCACGCGCCCGTCGGTGTTGCCCAGGGCCACGGTGAGGCGGGAGTGCGTGAAGTCGATCGCGACGAGTACCCCCGGTGGGCGCTGCAGGGTGACGGCCCGGGCCCGGCGTCCGTTCGAGGAGGTCTCCCGGACGGACACCACGCCCATGGCACGCAGGTCGCGCACGATATTCGACACGCTCGCCGCGGACAGGCCGGTGGCACGGGCGATCTCGGCTTGGGTGAGCGTTCCGCCCCTGCGCAGCGCAGCGATCACCCGTTCCCGGTTAGCCTGCCGCAGGGCAGCCTGAGATCCCGGGGTGACCTGGGCATCTGTCGTCACTGGCGCTCCTTGTTCGGGCCGCGGAAGAGGCGGAGAAAAGCTGTCCGCATGGGAGCTTACAAGGCTTGAAGGCAAGGTTTTTGCCCAACTTACGCAGAAAAGTCGGTTTTGTGAGCCATACTGGCGCAATCTGCGCAAATACTGTCCCCTCCGCGCCGCAGCGCGATCCAGCGAGCAGCCGCGGGTGTCGGCAGCAGGCTGCGGGGTACTGGACGGGCACCGGGCTTCCCAGAAGAACCGGCGGGAGCGAGGGCGGGGTGTTGGGTGACGCGGAACGCAGGGTAATAACAGGCGCAGTCGGCCAGGAGGACAGGCCGGACCACCGGCCGCCCCGGCACGGGCCAGGCACTGCCGCTGCAACGACAGCAGCCCGGGGCTCCCCAGCGCGCTGGTGGTGCGCCCAGCAACAGCGGCGCCGTCCCACGCTACCGTGGATGCCCTCCGCCAGGCGAGCCCTGGGGAGGGAGAGGGCGCTAAGGGTAGTCCCTCGGAAGAAGCGGTGGTCCACGAGAAGACGGGCGGTGACCGATTGGATTCCGAAACGGTGAAGTCCCTCGCGGAGGCGTCCCGTACCCGTCCGCCCCTCGCCGGGAACGCGCGGCTGGTGGCGATTGAAGGCCGGTCCGGAGCCGGGAAAACGACCCTGGCCGAGGCACTCGCCGCAGAAACCGGGTGGCCCGTGTTCCACATGGACGACGTCTACCCCGGATGGACCGGTCTGGCTGCTTCGGTGGACCTCCTCGCCTGCTGGGTGGTCATGCCGCTGCTCAACGGCGCCAACCCGCGGTGGCGACGGTACGACTGGGTCCAAGGCCGGCTCGCCGAGTGGCGCACCGCATCCGTCACCGACGGCCTGATCATTGAAGGGTCCGGCTGCGGGGCCGCAGAGATCCGCCCGTACCTGTCCATCCTGGTGTGGATCGACGCCCCCGACGAGGTCCGCTACCGGCGGTTGGACCTCCGTGACGACGCTGAAGCCTACGCCCCCTACCGGGGGATCTGGGCACACCAGGAGAACGTCTTCTACGCCGCGCACACCCCTTGGGAGTATGCGGACGTCGTCATCGACGGGACAGCGCCCCACCAGCCCGCCCAGCAGGGCTAGGGCAGCTCCTTCCCACCCGCGGGTCCACCATTCGGCCCGCCCGCTGCCGCGCCGCGTTTCTACGCCCCCGGGCACGGGTACGGCTCTGGCAGGGCAGAGGCCCGCCACCGTCTCCTGGACAGTGGCGGGCCCTGTGGGTCGCCCCGGGCCTGGTGGGCCCGGGGGAGTTCTTCTAGGCTGACTACTTCTTGTTGATCAACTGGCGCAGCACGTACTGCAGGATGCCGCCGTGGCGGTAGTAGTCGGCCTCACCCGGGGTGTCGATCCGCACCACAGCGTCGAACTCGACCCCGGTGTCCGTGGTGACTTTGACCGTCTCGGGGATGCGGCCCTCGTTCAGCTCGGTCACGCCGGTGATCGAGAAGGTCTCCTCACCGGTCAGGCCGAGAGAGTCCGCGGACTGGCCTTCGGGGAACTGCAGCGGCAGCACGCCCATGCCGATCAGGTTCGAGCGGTGGATGCGCTCGAAAGACTCGGCGATGACGGCGCGCACGCCCAGCAGGCGGGTCCCCTTGGCCGCCCAGTCGCGCGAAGAACCGGAGCCGTACTCCTTGCCGCCCAGCACCACCAGCGGGATGTTCTGGGCAGCGTAGTTCTGCGCGGCGTCGTAGATGAAGGTGACGGGACCACCTTCCTGGGTGAAGTCGCGCGTGTAGCCGCCTTCGGTGCCCGGTGCGATCTGGTTGCGCAGCCGGATGTTGGCGAAGGTGCCGCGGATCATCACCTCGTGGTTGCCGCGACGCGACCCGTAGGAGTTGAAGTCCTTGCGCTCCACCCCGTTGGCCATGAGGTATTCAGCGGCCGGGGTGCCCGGCTTGATGGCGCCGGCGGGCGAAATGTGGTCGGTGGTGACGGAGTCGCCGAGCTTGGCCAGCACGCGGGCGCCGACAATGTCGCTGACCGGTTCGGGCTCCAGCGGCATGCCGTCGAAGTAGGGCGGCTTGCGCACGTAGGTGGAGTTCGGGTCCCAGGAGAACGTGTCCCCGGTGGGAGTGGGCAGCGAGCGCCACCGCTCGTCGCCGGCGAACACGTCAGAGTAGGCCCGCTGGTACATCTCCGCGGCGATCGCGGAGTCGATGACCTCCTGGATCTCCTCCGGCGAAGGCCAGATGTCGCGCAGGTAGACCGGGTTGCCGTCGGTGTCGGTGCCCAGCGGCTCGGTGTCGAAGTCGATGTCCATCGTCCCGGCCAGCGCGTAGGCCACCACCAGCGGCGGGGAGGCCAGGTAGTTCATCTTGACATCGGGGTTGATGCGGCCTTCGAAGTTGCGGTTACCGGACAGCACCGCGGCGACCGCGAGGTCGTTGTCGTTGATCGCCTTGGAGATCTCCTCCGGCAGCGGACCGGAGTTGCCAATACAGGTGGTGCAGCCGTAGCCGACGAGGTTGAAGCCCAGCTTGTCCAGGTACGGGGTCAGGCCGGAACGCTCGTAGTAGTCGGTGACGACCTTGGACCCGGGGGCCAGCGAGGTCTTCACCCACGGCTTGCGGGACAGCCCCTTCTCCACCGCCTTCTTGGCCAGCAGGGCCGCACCCAGCATGACCGACGGGTTGGAGGTGTTGGTGCAGGAGGTGATGGCCGCGATGACCACGGACCCGTGGTCGATGGTGAATTCGGTGCCGTCCCCCAGGGTGACCTTGACCGGCTTGCGCGGACGCTCGGTCACCACGCCGTTGCTGGAGATCGCCGGCGCGTCAGAGGCCGGGAAGGACTCGGCGGACGCCTCGTCCGCGCGGGTGACGATGCCGTCGTTGTTGACGTGGTCGCGCACGTCCCGGCGCCAGGCCGTCTTGGCGTCGGACAGGGCGATGCGGTCGTGCGGGCGCTTGGGTCCGGCGATCGACGGCACCACCTCGGAGAGGTCGAGCTCCAGGTACTCGGAGTACTCGGGCTCCACCGACGGGTCGTGCCACAGCCCCTGTTCCTTGGTGTAGGCCTCGACGAGGGCGGTCTGCTCGTCGCTGCGGCCGGTCAGCTTCAGGTAGCGGATCGTCTCGTCGTCGATGGGGAACATCGCGGCAGTCGAGCCGAACTCCGGGCTCATGTTGCCGATGGTGGCGCGGTTGGCCAGCGGCACCGAGGCCACGCCCTCGCCGTAGAACTCGACGAACTTGCCGACGACGCCGTGCTCCCGCAGCATCTCGGTGATGGTGAGCACGAGGTCGGTGGCGGTGGTGCCGGGGGGCAGCTCACCGGTGAGCTTGAAGCCGACGACCCGCGGGATGAGCATGGAGATCGGCTGGCCGAGCATGGCTGCCTCGGCCTCGATACCGCCCACGCCCCAGCCCAGGATGCCCAGGCCGTTCTGCATGGTGGTGTGGGAGTCGGTGCCCACACAGGTGTCGGGGTAGGCCTGGCCGTTGCGGACCATGGTGACCCGGGCCAGGTGCTCGATGTTGGCCTGGTGCACGATGCCGGTGCCCGGCGGGACGACCTTGAACCCTTCAAAGGCGTTCTGGCCCCAGCGCAGGAACTGGTAGCGCTCGCGGTTGCGCTCGTACTCCATTTCGACGTTGCGTTCGAAGGCGTCGGGGCGCCCGAACACGTCGACGATCACCGAGTGGTCGATGACCAGCTCGGCAGGGGCCAGCGGGTTGATCTTGGTGGGGTCGCCGCCCAGGTCCCGGACTGCCTCACGCATGGTGGCCAGGTCGACCACGCAGGGCACGCCGGTGAAGTCCTGCATGATCACGCGGGCAGGAGTGAACTGGATCTCCTGGCTGGGCTGCGCCTTGGAGTCCCAGTTGGCCAGCGCGCGAATATGGTCGGCGGTGACGTTCACGCCGTCCTCGGTGCGCAGCAGGTTCTCCAGCAGCACCTTCAGGCTGTAGGGAAGCCGCTGGACGCCGTCGATGGCATCCAAGCGGAAGATTTCGTACGACTCGTCACCGACACGGAGCGTGTCGCGGCTGCCGAAGCTGTTCGCCGACACGGTTGTCGCCTCCTGGTCTCGCCACTTTTTCCAAGCATCCTGCCCTAGCGGCACAGCCGGGGCGTCACTGAGGCTTCCCTTACAAGATCACTCCCGAGCCGGGATGGCTCTCCCCGTGATGCGCGGGACAACGGGGACCACCTGCGTCGACGATCCGGATTCCGCACGTGGGGCTGCGGAGCCGGCTGTGCCGCGCTGGATGGTGGACCGCCGAGAGCGGTGAACCTCACATGCTCAGTGATTCGCTCGCGCTGTTATCTCGATATCAAGGTATCGGACGTATATCTCGATATCAAGTTACTGGACAGTAATGTCTGATTGTCGTTTCTCCACTACCCCTCCGGGCCGGGAGACACACGGACGAACATCCCATGTTCTCCCGGCCCGGAATGCCCTCAGGCCACCTGCGGGGCGACCCGGTCAGCGATCAGCTCCAGATGGTCCAGATCGGAAAGGTCCAGCACCTGCAGGTAGATGCGCTCCGCGCCGATCTCGGCGAACCGGCCGATCTTCTCCACCACCTCGTCCGGTGTGCCCGCCAGGCCGTTGACCTTCAGCTCGTCCACCTCCCGGCCGATCGCAGCGGCGCGCCGGGCTACCTCGGCATCGTTCCGACCCACGCACACCACCTGGGCCGCCGAGTAGATCATGGGGATTTCACGCCCCGCCTTCTCGACCTCGGCACGCACCCGGTCGAAGGCCGCCTGCGTCTCCTCCACCACGCAGAAGGGGATGTTGTACTCGTCGGCGTACTTCGCGGCCAACTGGGGGGTACGCCGCCGTCCCCTGCCGCCGATCAGGACGGGCGGCCGCGGCGACTGCGCGGGCTTGGGCAGCGCCGGGCTCTCCGTCAAGGTGTAGTGCTTCCCGTGGAAGGTGAACGTCTCCCCCTCGGGGGTAGCCCACAGCCCGGTGATGATCGCCAACTGCTCTTCGAACCGGTCGAAGCGCTCCTTGGCGTCGGCGGGGAACGGGATGCCGTAGGCCGTGTGCTCGGCTTCGAACCATCCCGCGCCGAGGCCGAACTCCACGCGTCCCCCGCTCATCTGGTCGACCTGGGCGACGCTGATCGCCAGCGGTCCCGGCAGGCGGAACGTGGCCGCCGTCATGAGCGTGCCCAACCGGATCCGGGACGTCTCCCGGGCCAGGCCGGCCAGGGTGACCCACGCGTCAGTGGGGCCAGGAAGCCCGCTGACGTCCCCCATCTTCAGGTAGTGGTCGGAGCGGAAAAAGCCGTCGAAGCCCAGGTCTTCACTGGCTTTTGCGATGGTGAGCAGCGTCTCGTAGCTGGCGCCCTGCTGGGGTTCGGTGAAGATTCTCAGTCGCATACCCCTCATTCTTCCGCTGGACGCGGCCGGTCGCGTCCAGCGACGCGGTGCGGCACGCCGAGGGGCAGCGTCTAGGCGGGGAGCAGGACGCCCACGCACTCCACGTGGTGCGTCATGGGGAAGGCGTCGAAGGCGCGCAACCCGTCCATCCGGTAGCCGTGCTCCGCGAAGACAGCCAGGTCGCGGGCGAACGTCGCGGGATCGCAGGAGACGTAGGCGATCCGCTGCGGACGCAGCGCCGCCAGGCGGCGCACCACGTCGGCGCCCATACCGGAGCGCGGCGGGTCCGCCACGACCAGGTCGATGCGGGGAGGCGTCCACCGGCGCAGGTGGGTTGCGACGTCTGCCCGAGTGATCTGGACCTGCGGCAGGTCGCGGAGGTTGTGGCGGGCGTCGCGGACCGCTTCGGCGCCGCTTTCCACCCCGAACACCCGGCCTTGCGGGCCTACCGCTGCGCCGAGCGCACCCGCGAAAAGCCCGACCCCGCAGTACAGGTCCAGCGCGGTCTGCCCGGGCTGGGGGTCCAGGGCGTCGAGCACTGCCCCGGTGAGGGTCTCGGCGGCAGCCGGGTGGATCTGCCAGAACGCTCCCGCGCTCACCCACCAGCGGCGCCCAGCCGCGTTTTCGGTCACCCCGTGCCGGCCGCGGGGCGGCTGGACCCGCCCGTTCCGGGAGCGGCGCAGCACCGTGACCGGACTGTCCAGCGCCGGCAGTTCAGGGGTCCCGGTGCGCGCCGGGGTGACCGTCACGAGGGTGTCTCCGGTTCCCGCCGCGGCGGCCACTTCGATCTCGGCTGCGTTCCGCCACGTCTTGCGGGGCACGTTGAGCCGGTCGATCCCGGGGTGCGCGAGAGGGCAGTAGTCGACCGGTTCGATGCTGTGGGAACGGTGCCGGCGCAGCCCGACCGTCCCGTCGGGGGTCACGGCGAACCGGACCCGCGTCCGCCAGCCCAGCCCGTCCGGGGTGCCAGGCAGCTCCTCGACTGCCACCTCACGGTCGATTCCGGCGATGCGACGCAACTGCTCGGCGACCACCTGTGCTTTGAGCCGCCGCTGGGCGTCGAGCGAGGCGTGCTGCCAGTCGCAGCCGCCGCACCGGCCAGGGCCCGCGAAGGGGCACGGCGGGGCCACCCGGTCCGGGGAGGCCTCCAGTACTTCTACCGCCTCGGCACGGAGGAACCTCCTGGTCTCCTCGGTGATCCGGGCACGGACCCGCTCCCCCGGCAAGGCATGGCGGACGAAGACGACCTGGCCTTCGTGGCGTCCGACGCACCATCCTCCGTGGGCTACCCCGTCAAGACGCACGTCGACGTGGGTAGTGAGCCGACTCATGGGAGCACACGACCTTTCGGGTGACAGGGCGGTCCGGCGGCGCGGCAGAACCCGGACCGCCGCCTCGCGACCACTCTAGTCGGACCGCGGCAGCGTAGTGACCGCGGTGACCGCGGCCGATGCGCCACACCTGGCGACTGTGGTTGGGTATATCCCAGCCCAGGCCCGCCAGGGGCGGCGGGCCGCCACCACGAGGAGTACCGGGAGCGAGCACGAGGTGCACGTCGTCATCTTGGGGTGTGGCCGAGTAGGGTCCACCCTCGCGCACACGCTGGAGGATGCAGGCCACACGGTCGCGGTCATCGACCGCGCCCCTGAAGCGTTCCGCAGGCTGCGTTCGGCGACCGCCCGGCATGCGGTCACCGGACTGGGCTACGACCGAGAAGTCCTCATCCGGGCAGGTATCGAGCGTGCCGGTGCGTTTGCCGCGGTCAGCAGCGGCGACAACTCCAACATCATCGCCGCGCGCGTGGCCCGGGAGACGTTCGGCGTGCGCAATGTGGTGGCGCGCATCTACGATCCGCGGCGCGCCGAGGTGTACCAGCGGCTCGGGATTCCCACCGTGGCCACGGTGCGCTGGACCGCCGACATGATCCTGCGCCACCTGGTTCCCGGGGACGAGCTCCTCGGCACCGGGCCGCTGTGGCGGGACCCCTCCGGAACCCTGGTCATGGTGGATGCGGTGGTGGGGACGGCGTGGTCGCGTCAGCGGGTCGAACGGGTCGAGGCCGAGCTCGGGGTGCGGGTGGTCTACCTGAGCCGGGGCGGGGAGATTCACTTGGCCCGTGCCGATCTGCAGTTGTGGCCGGGGGATGTGCTGCACGTCGTTTCCCCTTCGCAGGCGGTCGAGCGGACTGTGGAGCGGATCAGCGCTGACGGGGGTGACCGGTGATGCGGGTGGCGATCGCGGGGGCCGGGGCGGTCGGCCGGTCCATCGCTGCCGAACTGCTCAGCAGCGGGCACGAGGTGCTGTTGATCGACCGCGACTCGCGCGCCATCGACGTGCACGCGTTGACTGAAGCGGAATGGCTGCTAGCTGACGCCTGCGAGGTCAGCTCCCTGGAGAACGCCCGGTTGGAGGAGTTCGACGCGGTGGTGGCCGCGACCTCCGACGACAAGGTCAACCTGGTGGTGTCGCTGCTGGCCAAGCGGGAGTTCGGGGTGCGCCGCGTGGTGGCCCGGGTCAACGACCCCAACAACGAGTGGCTGTTCACCAGCGCGTGGGGGGTGGACGTGGCCGTGTCTCCGCCGCGGCTTCTTGCCGCACTGGTGGACAGTGACGAAGAACCCGAGCTAGGCCATTCTGGCGAGGTGGTTTCGCTGGCCTCGCTGGGGGGAGCGGACCTGTTGGAGTCGGTGCTGACTGAGGAGTCGCCTTTCACGGGACGCAGTGCGGCGGAGTTGAGCGCCGCGCTGCCGGAAGGCGTGGTCCTGGTCGCCCTCGTGCGGGCGGGGCAGGCGCGGGCCCCGCTGCCGGAGACGGTGCTCGCCGCGGGCGATGTCGTGGTCCTGCTCAGCAGCGCGCGCAGCGACGACGCACTGCTTGCGGTGCTCAGCGGCTCTGACCGGGCTGCGGACTAGCGCACATCGCGCGGGGGAATAGGGGGCGGGGCCGTGGAGTTCCCCATAATAGTTGAAACTTTAATTTCTCCTTGAGAAGGCTTTTGGGAGCGGGCATGCAGTTCGGGATCTTCAGCGTCGGCGACGTCACCCCTGATCCGACCACCGGCCGGACCCCTACCGAGCACGAGCGGATCAAGGCCATGGTCACGATCGCGTTGAAAGCCGAGGAGGTGGGCCTCGACGTCTTCGCCACCGGGGAGCACCACAACCCGCCGTTCGTCCCCTCCTCCCCCACCACCATGCTCGGCTACATCGCCGCCCGCACCGAGCGCCTCATCCTGTCCACCGCCACCACGCTGATCACCACCAACGACCCGGTGAAGATCGCGGAAGACTACGCGATGCTGCAGCACCTGGCCGACGGGCGGGTGGACCTCATGCTCGGCCGCGGCAACACCGCCCCCGTCTACCCCTGGTTCGGTAAAGACATCCGCCAAGGCATCCCGCTGGCCATCGAGAACTACCACCTGCTGCACCGGCTGTGGCGGGAAGACGTCGTGGACTGGGAAGGCAAGTTCCGCACCCCGCTGCGGTCCTTCACCTCCACCCCGCGCCCGTTGGACGGCATCCCCCCGTTCGTGTGGCACGGCTCCATCCGCAGCCCCGAAATCGCCGAACAGGCCGCCTACTACGGTGACGGGTTCTTCGCCAACAACATCTTCTGGCCGAAAGAGCACTTCCAGCGACTCATCGACCTGTACCGCCGCCGCTACGAGTACTACGGCCACGGTTCAGCCGACCAGGCGATCGTCGGCCTCGGCGGCCAGGTCTTCATGCGGAAGAGGTCCCAGGACGCGATCCGAGAGTTCCGCCCCTACTTCGACAACGCGCCCGTCTACGGGCACGGCCCCTCCCTGGAAGAGTTCATGGCGGAAACCCCGCTGACCGTGGGCAGCCCGCAGCAGGTCATCGAACGGACCCTGAAGTTCCGCGAGTACTTCGGCGACTACCAGCGCCAACTATTTCTCATGGACCACGCAGGACTGCCCCTCAAAACCGTGCTGGAGCAGCTTGACATCCTGGGTGAGGAAGTGGTCCCGGTGCTGCGCCGGGAATTCGCTGCCCTCAAACCCGCCCATGTTCCTGACGCCCCCACCCACGCCAGCCTCCGCGCGGCCGCCCAAGCCGCGCAGCGCGCCGGCAAGCAGGAAGAAGAGGTGTCCCGTTGACGACGCGTACGCTCACCATGCTCTCCGCCGGGCTGGGCAACCCCTCCTCCACCCGGCTGCTCGCCGACCGGCTCACCGAAGCCGCGGAACGCGCCCTCCACGCCCGGGGCATCACCGCGGACACCGCCGTAGTCGAACTGCGCGACCACGCCCACGACCTGACCAACGCGCTGCTGACCCGGGTGCCCGTCGGCAGCCTGCGCGAGGTGCTGGACCGTACCGCAGCCAGCGACGGCCTCATCGCGGTGACCCCGGTGTTCACCGCCTCCTACAGCGGTCTGTTCAAGACCTTTTTCGACGTCGTTGAGCCCGGCGCTCTCGCCGGCATCCCCGTCCTGATGGGAGCCACCGGCGGCACCCCGCGCCACTCTCTGGTCCTCGACCACGCCTTGCGGCCGCTCTTCGCCTACCTGGGCACGGTGCCCGCGCCGACCGGGGTCTACGCCGCTTCCCAAGACTGGGGGAGCGACGAAGCCGGGGCGCTCACCGAACGGATCGACCGCGCAGCAGAAGAATTCGCCACCCTGGTCGCCGGGGGCGCTCCGCAGCGCCGCCCCGACCCCTACGAGAACCCCACACCCTTCGAAAAACTGCTCTCCGACCTGTGAGTCGGGCTCCCCTCCCGGCCGGGGCAGGTCTCGGCCGGGAGCGCTAGGGGTGCGCCTGCACCGTCTCGTCCGTCCCGCTCTGCGTGCCCTGGCCGTCCGCAGCTTCCGGCTCGGATTCCATCGGGGTGCGTCCCACCGCCAGCAGCCACACCATGGCGGCGAACGCAGCGACCTGCAACGGCCAGCCCATGAGGATCTTGGTGGCACCCAGCCAGCCCACCATGCCCGCCGCCCACAGCGGGTACTGCACTACGACCCGCACCACGCACGGCAGCACCAGCAGCCACGTCAACCGGGAACTGAGCCGCACCACCGCCGGATTCCGCCGCCACCCGACCGGGTCACCGGTGACCGCGCCGATCAGCAGCCCTATAGCGGGCCAGCGCACCACGATCGACAAGGTCAGGACCAAGGCGTAGACGCTGTTGTAGATGATGCCGGGCAGGAACGCGTCTTCTGCCTGCCCGCTGCGGAGCGCGAACACCGCGGCAATGGCAATCCCGAACAGGCTGTTGACCACATACTGCACCGAGGAGCGCTGCACCAGCCGGACCACAGCCAGGACCACGGCGGCCGTGCCGCCCAGCAGCAGCCCCAGCCGCAGCGGGTCTAGTCCGGCGACCTGCCACCCGTAGTTCGTGCCCAGCAGGTAGGTGCACGTGAAGAAGAGCGTGGGCACCGCTGCCTCGACCATGCCGCGCTTCCCGCCCAGGGCTTGGGCGAGCTGCCCGCGTACCACCTCCTCAACGGTGCGTTCGGAGACCTCAGCCTGACTCTGGTTCGTCATCTCACTCCCGGACACTGCGACTGCGGACACGGTCTTCCGGCCTCGTGGCCCTCTCCCAGGGTAGTGCTCCACCCACGCGCAAGAGAGTACGCTACGTGTCCGTTTCACAACCGAAAGCGCTCTGCGGCGGTGAGCGTGGGACGCGTGGCAGCCGCGCCCCGCGGGAATCCTGCTGGGGCAGGAACCCGTGCCCGCAGCCCGCAAGCGCCGTCGAGGGGAGTGTCCATGTCCGGCGGTTTCCTCCGTGATGACCACCTGGAGTTCGCGCTGCACCTGCACCGCAGGCTGGCCGAGGCTGTTCCTGACGGGGAGGTGATATGGTCGCCCTACTCCGTGGCCTGCGCCCTCGGCGTCCTCGCCGCGGGGGCGCGCGCCACCACCCGCACCGAATTGACCACGCTGCTCGGCACCGACCCTGCCCCGCTCCTCGCCGCGCTCGACCGCGCCGTCGCGGACAGCCCCGGCCTGGCGTCCCGCACCGTCCTGTGGGTGAGCGCAGACGTTCCCGTGCACTCGTCCTTCCGCGCCACGGTGCACGACCGCCCCGATTCAGACGTGCGGACCGCGGACTTCCGCACCAACCCTGAAGGGGTCCGCGCCACCGTCAACGCGGACATCGCCGACGCTACCCGCGGGATGATCCGCGAACTGCTCCCGCAGGGAGCGGTCACCCCTGACCTGCGGGCGATTCTGACCAACGCCCTGTGGGCCAGGGCACGGTGGACCACCCCGTTCGAGGCGCACCTGACCCGGGAGGGGACGTTCCGCACCCCGCGCGGGCCGAAACGCGTCCCGTTCATGCACCGCACCGGGACGATGCCCTACGCCACGGCGCGCGGCTGGGGAATGGTGACCCTGCACGCCCACGACGAACTCGCGGTCGACGTCCTGCTGCCGCCGGGCACGAACGCCGCCGCTGTGCCGACCGCGCCGCTGCTCACCGCCTTGCACCGGCGTTCCGCATCCACCAGTGTCGAGCTGGCTCTCCCCCGCTTCGAACTGACCCAGCCGCACCGACTCGTCGAAGTCCTGGCTGAGGCGGGGGTACGCACGCTCTTCACCGCCTCCGCTGACCTGTCCGGGATCTCCACGGTGCCGCTCTACGTGGACACGGTCATCCACCAGGCCAGGCTCCGGGTGGATGAACGGGGCGCGGAAGGAGCGGCAGCGACCGCAGCCATGATGCTCCTGGCCGGTGCCATGCCGCCGCGGCGGACGATCCGGTTCAGCGTCGACCGGCCGTTCCACATCGTGGTACGCCGCCGCGGCGCCATCCTGTTCCTCGGGTCGATCGCCGACCCGCACGACCCCGGTCCGGCCCAGTGAGCCTGGAGCGCACTGTCCTCCGGCTTCTCAGCCGGACAGCAAGCCCTGCAGGCCAGCAGCCCTGTTGTGGGAGGACAGCCGCGCCCACGGTCACTGCGGCGGGTTCTGAGTCCCGGGTTTGGGCACGGCGACCTGTCCCGGAGCCGGCCGACTCTGGTTCGGCAGCCGCAGTTCGAGAAGGTCCCGCGGCGGGACCGGGTGGTGTCCGCGGACGACCACGATCCCCGCGAAAATCTCCTCGATCCGGGCTGCTGCCTCGGGGCGGACCGCGCCCTCGCCGCGGATCACCCCGCGGAGGAACCAGCGGGGCCCGTCTACACCGATGAACCGCATCGGCTGGGCGAGGCGCTGGCCTTTCTCGTTGGTCTTGCCCGGAACCGGGACGATCGCGCGGATCTCCGGGCCGAACGTCCCCTCAAACTCTTCGCTCTTCCCGCCGGACTTGGCGATCTCCGCGACAATCTCCTGCCGGATCTCCGTCCACAGCCCGGTGGACTTGGGGGCGGCGAACGGCTGGACCTGCAGCGCGGTCCTGCCGTTGATGATCGTCACCCCGATGACCCGATTCTGGTTCTGCTGCCGCGCGACGTTGACCTGCACTTCGATGTCAGGGCCAACGGGGACGCGCAGCGACCCCAGGTCGACCCGCCGTGCTTCGGGTACCTCCTCAGAGACGTCCCACGGCCCCTGGGCTCGGTACTTGTCGTCCTCCTTGACGGGCTCAGCCATCGGAGTCGGCCGGGGCGCGACGGCGGGGGGGATGATGTCGTCAACGCGGCTCTTGGCCTTCTTCTTGCGTCGGCGTCCGAACACGCCGCAACACCTCTTCCTTAGAGTCCCGAAGTCACCCGGAGACAGTCAGCTCTGCTCCGCCCCTGCGGCGTGCCCTCCGGTCGAACCGAACCCTCCGGCGCCCCGCGCCGAGTCGCTGAGTTCGTCCACTTCGACGAAGGCTGCCCGCTCGACGCGTTGGATCACCAGTTGGGCGATGCGGTCTCCCCGGGTCAACTTCACCGGCGTGGCGGGGTCCGTGTTCAACAGAGGCACTTTGATCTCGCCTCGATAGCCGGCGTCCACCGTGCCGGGGGCGTTGACCACGGTCAGACCGTGGCGCGCGGCCAGTCCGGAACGCGGATGGATGAACGCCGCATACCCGTCGGGCAGGGCAATCGCAATCCCGGTGCGCACGGTGGCGCGTTCCCCGGGAGCCAGAACGACGTCCTCGGCGGTGACCAGGTCCGCTCCCGCGTCCCCCGGGTGGGCGTAGCGGGGCAGCGGGAGGTCTGGGTCGAGTCGTCGGATCTCCACCCGCACCGTACCGAAGACAGGGGAAAGGTCACTCACAACGGCCGAGCCTATCGCGTTAGGTGGGCGCCCCACATCACGCAGGGCGCCCACAACGGTTACTGAAGGCTACTTCTCTGCGGGGGCGAGTTCGACGTCCACCCGGAGTTCGGCGTCGTCGGTGGTTTCGAAGACCAGCGTGGTGACCCGGCCCGCGGCAGCGAGGTCGTCACGGCAGAGGCGGGCCTGCTCGGCCTGCTTGCCGTGGACGGTCACCCGCTCCACTTCGGCGCGCATGGACAGCTTCGCCTCCGACTTGGCCTTGCGGACCGTGTGCAGCACTTCGGAGGTGGCGGCGAGCACCGCGGGATCGCCTGCCTCCGCGGCAGCGCGGAACTCCTCCACCGACGGCCACTTCGCCACGTGCACCGACCCGTCCTGCCACCACGACCAGACTTCTTCGGTGACGAAGGGCAGGAAGGGGGCGAACAGGCGGTGCAGCACCGACAGCGCAATGAGCAGTGCGGCGCGAGCCGATGCGCCCTCCCGCGACTCGGGGTCGTAGGCGCGGGCCTTGACCAGCTCCAGGTAGTCGTCGCACAGGTTCCAGAAGAACCGCTCGGTGCGCTCCAGCGCCCGCGTGTGGTCGTACTCGTGGAACGCGGCGGTGGCGTCCTGGACGACCTCGGCCAAGACCGCCAGCATGGAGCGGTCCAGCGGCTCAGTGACCGCGGCCGGGTCGGCGACTGTATCCTCGCCCGCCACGGACAGCGCGAACTTGCTGGCGTTGAGGATCTTGATCGCCAGGCGCCGCCCGATCTTCATCTGCTTTTCGTCCAGGGCGGTGTCCGTGCCCAGCCGTCCGCTGGCCGCCCAGTAGCGGACCGCGTCCGAGCTGTACTTCTCCAGCATGGACAGCGGGGTGACCACGTTGCCCTTGGACTTGGACATCTTCTTGCGGTCCGGGTCGAGGATCCACCCGGAGATCGCCGCCTTCTTCCACGGCAGGCAGTCGTGCTCGAAGTGGGAGCGGACCACGGTGGAGAACAGCCAGGTGCGGATGATGTCCTGGCCCTGCGGGCGCAAGTCCATGGGGAAGACCCGCTCAAACAGGTCCGGGTCGCTCTCCCAGCCGCCGGCGATCTGCGGCGTCAGCGAGGACGTCGCCCACGTGTCCATCACGTCGGGGTCGCCGATGAAACCGCCGGGCTTGCCGCGCTGGTCCTCGGTGTATCCTTCGGGCGCCTGCGAGCTGGGGTCCACCGGAAGCTGCGACTCGTCCGGCAGGATCGGGGAGTCGTAGATCGGGTTGCCCTTGTCGTCCAGCGGGTACCAGACGGGGAACGGCACCCCGAAGAACCGCTGGCGGCTGATCAGCCAGTCGCCGTTGAGCCCGCCCACCCAGTGCTCGAAGCGGGTGCGCATGTGCTCGGGGTACCAGTCCAGCTCCTGGCCTCGCTTGAGCAGTGCTTCGCGCAGCTCAGGGTCGCGCCCGCCGTTGCGGATGTACCACTGGCGGGTGGTGACGATCTCCAAGGGCTTGTCGCCCTTTTCGAAGAACTTGACCGGGTGGGTGATCTTCTCCGGCTCCCCGATCAGGTCCCCGGACTCCCGGAGCATTTCGACGATGCGCTGGCGGGCAGTGTGCACGGTCGCCCCGGCGAGCTTGGCGTAGGCCGCGCGCCCCTCCTCCGAGTCCAGTCCTTCGGGCGGGTCGGCGACGATCCGGCCGTCCCAGCCGATGATGGCCCGGGTGGGCAGCTTCAGCTCCCGCCACCAGGTGACGTCGGTGACGTCACCGAAGGTGCAGATCATGGCGATACCGGTGCCTTTTTCCGGGTCGGCCAGGCGGTGCGCCACGACGGGGACTTCCACCCCGAACAGCGGGCTGCGCACGGTTGTCCCGAACAGGCTCTGGTAGCGCTCGTCGTCAGGGTGGGCGACCAGGGCCACGCAGGCAGGCAGCAGCTCGGGGCGGGTCGTGGCGATGATGATCGGGTCGCCGCCGTCGCGGTGGAACGCCACCTTGTGGTACGCGCCGGGGCGTTCCCGGTCCTCCAACTCGGCCTGGGCCACCGCGGTGCGGAAGGTGACGTCCCACAGCGTGGGCGCCTCCGCCATGTACGCTTCGCCCCGCGCCAGGTTGCGCAGGAAGGCGCGCTGGGCCACCGCGCGGGACTTGTCGTCGATGGTGGCGTAGGTGTACCGCCAGTCCACGCTCAGCCCGAGCCTGCGCCAGATGGATTCGAAGACCTTCTCGTCCTCAACGGTGAGACGTTCGCACAGCTCGATGAAGTTCCGTCGCGAGATCGGGACCTGGTTCTTGGGGTCAGGCTTCTCGGGCGGGGTGAAGTCCGGGTCGTAGGGGATCGACGGGTCGCAGCGCACCCCGTAGTAGTTCTGCACGCGTCGCTCGGTGGGCAGGCCGTTGTCGTCCCAGCCCATCGGGTAGAAGACAGACTTGCCGTTCATCCGCTGGAACCGGGCGACGGTGTCCGTGTGGGTGTAGGAGAAGACGTGTCCGATATGCAGCGAACCGGACACGGTAGGTGGCGGCGTGTCGATCGCAAAGATCTCTTCGCGGCTCTTAGAGCGGTCGAAGTGATAGACGCCGGACTCGTCCCAGACGTCTACCCATTTCGCCTCGATACCATCGAGCGAAGGCTTGTCAGGCACGTTGAAGGAACGAGAGCGGTTGGTCATAGGCCAATGGTATTGGCACCGCGACCCTGCTCGTTCCGCCTGTCCCCTCGGGCCCCGTGGGCGACACCCCACGCGCACCACCCGGCGTAGACCAGGGGAACATGGCAGTATTTCGGGCAGCGCTTGTCCAGGAATGACACCGGAACGGAAGTATTCCCATGGCCGACAAGGATGGCGACCTCGCTGCTCGGATCATCGGGGGTGTGGCAGCCTTGGCCGCAGCCTACGTCACCCGTAAAGCTCTCACCCTGCTGTGGACCAAAGCAGTAGGCAAGGAGCCTCCGGCCGACCCCGAGTCGCCCGACATCAGTCTGGGGGAGGCACTGGGCTGGGCCGTGCTCACGGGGGTAGGCATGGAGGTCACCCGCGTGCTCGCGGTACGCACCGTGCACAAGCGCCTGACGGCCCGGGCTCCCCGCGCCCCGGAGCGTCCCCAGCGCTGAGCCGCTGTTGCGCGGTATCGGGCTGGCTGTCCCGGTACCGCGCGGTCAGGCCGGGTACGGCGGGACGATCGTGCCGCCTGCGGGGGCGGCGCCCGCGGCTGCTGCTGCCCGCAGTTCACGGCGCACGGTCCGGGCCAGGGCCCGGGTGCCGCGCCGGTTGAGGGTGCCGCCGGCCACCGCGCCGGTCAAGTACGGGCCCAGTGTGGTCATCTGGCGGCCGAGCAGTCTCATAAGCCGGTTGCGGAGTGCGGTACGGGCAGCCGTACCCATGGTGGCGGTCAGCGACGGGACCCCGCGGCCCGGGCGGAGCGCCCTCCGCTGCGTCCACGACGCGAGGTAGCTGGAGGTGCGCCGCAGCGGAGTCCCGGATGCCGGGACCCCGTAAGCTTCGTGGAGCTCCCCGATCAGTTTGACCTCTACCGCGGCGACGACCAGGGTCTCCGCGAGAAGCTGGACGGGAGCGGTGAGCAGTGTCGGCGGTGCCGTGAACTGGACGGCCGCCAGCGCGCCTCCCACTGTTCCCACGGCGGTGGTGACGTTCACCGCGACGCGTTCCAGCGCATCAGCGAGGTCGTCGCCGGACAGTCCCCGGTGGTGCTGTATCAGCGTCTCCTGGTCGCGGATCGGGATGCGGGGAGCGATCTCCTCGGCGAATACCGCGGCCAGCCAGCGGCCGCTCGCCACGCTCCGGGCTTTAGCGGTCTGCAGGCTGTGGGCTAGGGCCGCGGTGATCCGCGTGAGCAGCCGTGCCCGGCTCTGCGCGTCAGTGTCCTCCGCTACGAGGAGGGCAACGAGCTCACCGACCCGGTCGCGGTCGACGACCACCAGTTCTTTTCCGGGACGCTGTTCTCCGTTACCCCGCGCAGCACGGTCGTTGGTGGTCTCGTCATCCACGGTTCTCTGTCTCTCCTCGACTGAGCAGCGTTCCCGCTTCTTGTGAAGACAACCTGCGCGGTCCCCGCATTCCCGCTGGTGCCGCCGTCGGAGAGAGAACGGACGAGACCCCGGTGCGGCCCGGGGTCTCGTCCGTGTCTGTGACGCAAGAAGGCGGTGGAGTGAAGAGGTCTCCACAGATCAGTAGGCGCATTCCTTGCAGATGAGCTGTCCGTCACGTTCCTCCGCCAGTTGACTGCGGTGGTGCACGAGGAAGCAGCTCGAGCACGTGAACTCGTCAGCCTGGCGAGGCAGGACGCGCACCGCGAGTTCTTCACCCGACAGGTCCGCCCCGGGCAGCTCCATGCCTTCGGCGACCTCGTCGGGGTCGACGTCGATGGTGCTGATGCTCTTGTCTACCCGGCGCGCCTGCAGTTCCTGCAGGCTGTCCTCTCCCAGGTCGTCGTCTGTCTTGCGTGGGCTGTCGTAGTCGGTGGCCATGGCTCTACTCCATCCCCCTCGTCTCATCTTTCGTCATCTTCGTGGTCTCGTCGCGCGAATGTAACGCTTCGGAGACATCTGTTGTGCCCGTTCTGCCCGAAAAGTTAGAGATGGCGTCGTGGCCCGGGTTCTCCGTCTCGCCTCGACAGTGATCTCCGGTGACCGAACGTGGTCGTCTTCAGCAGCCGCGGCTTTCCGGCTGCTACCCCTGAGCGAACAGTTCTCGGCCCCGTTGTCTTCCCGGACGCCTCGGTCTCCGCCCTGGCGATCTGGGCCGCATCGGCACTGCAGGAAGCGTGAACACCCCGGTTAAGACGCCTTTCGCCTTTTCGGTGCCCGGGTGAGCATACCCACTCCGGGAACTACTCCGTACCAGGGTGCCCACCTCACCGGACACGTATGCATATCACGGCCTGGGTGGGGACATGCCGGAACCTGGGCGACACGCCGATAGCGGGTGGTCAGGCGGAAGACTCGCCTTCGCTGCGGCGGTTGCTCACCGGAAAGTGGACGGTCACCACGAGCCCGCCCCCGGCCCGGGGCCACACGGTCACGGTCCCGTGGTGGGCGCGGACCACCGAGCGCACAATAGACAGGCCCAGGCCAGCGCTCTTCGTGGAGCTCACCCGGTGTCCGGCCCCGCGCCGGAACGGTTCGAACAGCCCTTCGATCTCGTAGGCGGGGACCACCGGCCCGGAGTTCTCCACTTGGATGGCTGGGGCGCCCTCGTTGATCCCGGAGCGGACCGTGATCTCCCCGTTGGGGACGTTGTAGCGGAGCGCGTTCTCCACCAGGTTGCTGACGAGGCGTTCCAGCAGTACGGGGTCCCCGGTGACCCGGGCTTCCCGCAGGTCGGTGCGGAGCCGCAGCCCGGACTTCTCGATCTCGTCGGAGAGCTGGCTGAGCACGGTCTCCGTCACTTCGCCGAGGTCGACGACCGTGCGCACGTCCAGTTCGCGGTCGCTCTTAGCGAGGAAGAGCAGACCGTCGATGAGGCGTTCGTGCCGGGCATTGGTCTCCAGCAGGGTGCGGGCAATGGTTTTGAGGTCGGGGGACGCCTCCGGGTCGGAGACCGCGACCTCCAGCAGGGTGCGGTTGATCGCCAGCGGGGTGCGGAGTTCGTGGGAAGCGTTGGCCACGAAGCGGCGCTGCCCGTCGAACGCCCGGTCCAAGCGTTCCAGCATCGCGTCGAACGTGTCGGCGAGCTCCCGGATCTCGTCGTCGGGCCCGCTCATCGCGATGCGTTCGTGCAGGGAGCGTTCGGAGAGGCGGCGCGCGGTACGGGTGATCTTGTGCAGCGGGGACAGGGCCCGCCCGGCGACGGCATATCCGAGGCCGACCGCGAGCACACCCACCACGATGAGAGCGAGCACCGAGTAGCGGGTCACCTGGGTGGCGATCCCGTCGATGAGGGCCGCCTTGATCTCGTCGGCGATCTCGGATTCCAGTTGGTATCCGTCGATGTGGACGGTGAAGTCGGGCTTGTCGAGGACGCTGACCAGGATCACGTAGTTGAGCAGGAGCAGCAGTGATCCGGCAGCGAAGAACAGCATCCCGTAGATGAGGGTCAGCCGCATGCGCAGGCTGATGTTGTCGGTGATCCGGAAGCTGCGGCTGTGCTTCGTCTCGGCCCGCCCGTTGGCCGTGCCGGGGTTGGCGGGCTGGTTGAGCGGCCGGGACAGCCTGCGCCATGTGCCGGTGTCCCCCGGGGGTGTGGGGGGTACTTCTGCTGAGGCAGCCGCAACGACGTCGTGTTCTTCTTCGGTGTTCAAATCCGGTACCCCGCGCCTTGCACCGTGTGGATCACCGGGGGGTCGCCGAGTTTCTTCCGCAGCGTCATCACGGTGACCCGCACCACGTTGGTGAACGGATCGGCGTTCTCGTCCCAGGCTTTCTCCAGCAGCTTCTCCGCGCTCACCACGGCCCCGTTGGCGCGCATGAGGACTTCGAGGACCGCGAACTCTTTAGGGGTGAGCGAGACGGGCCGCCCGTCTCGCTCCACCGTGTGGTTGGCAGGGTCCAGGGTGATGCCCTGGCGGCGGAGCACCGGCGGCAGCGGGGGCACGGAGCGCCGGGCGAGGGCGCGCACCCGGGCGACGAGTTCGGCGAAAGCGAAGGGCTTGGCCATGTAGTCGTCGGCGCCCAGGCTGAGCCCGGCCACCTTGTCGTCGAGCTCCCCGGCCGCGGTGAGCATGAGGATCCGTCCCGGGTAACGGGCCGTGGCCAAAGATTTGCAGACTTCGTCACCGTGGGTTCCCGGCAGGTCCCGGTCCAGGATGATGACGTCGTAGTCGTTGACATTGGCACGTTCGAGGGCGCTGTCGCCGTCGTAGGCGACGTCCACCGCCATCGATTCGCGACGCAGTCCTACCGCGATCGCGTCGGCCAGAACCTGCTCGTCTTCGACCACGAGTACGCGCACTGTGTCCTTCGTTCGTTTTCGTGGTGATAAGGAAAAGGCCGCTGCCGGCGCATCCCCCAACACACCGGCAGCGGCGTTTATCTCCGGCTGCGCCTTCAGTTGTCCACTCCTCGACAAGGTGGAAGCCCTCGCCAAGGGCGTCTCACGCAGCCGGAAGCACGACTTCCGGCTGGAGGCCGGTTACCCCTTTGATGATACTTCGAACCCGACGCCTCCGACACACGAGGCGTACTGTTCTGTGCACTCAGCGGCCCGAAAAGAAGGAGTCGCGGTCGGCGCATCCCCCAACCGCCGACCGCGACGTTCACCCCGCACATCTCAAATTTGACACAGCACGGATAAGAAAGAGATAAGCGTTGCCTTTCCGTGATCATCCTGGGGTATTGGCCCTGCTCCGCACATTGCGCGTTATTCTCCGGATCCCCCTGTGCCCCGCGTAGGGGCCGGGGTTATCGTGGTGCCCTGTCGCACCGATCGATCAAGCACAGCGTCGTGCTCCTCGGGAGAGAAATCTCTCAGTCCCGTCACGGAATTCTGTCGAACCGTGATGTTTGGTGCGCGGACTGTCATGGGTATGGTCGGCAACCGCCAACCATGGTGAGAGAGGGGTGTGATGATGGGCGAGTTTCTGGCAGAGATTCGCGTACGAATCCGCGAAACCTCTACGTCGCTCCAAGCGGCCCAGGCTGCCGGAGACGAATTCCTTGCCGACGCGCACGCGTCGGAGCTGGAGGACTTGCACCGCATCGCTGCCCTCCACGGAATCGATCCGTACAGCGCGTAACTGGCGGCATGCCGCGGCAAGGCCGGGGCACCTGCAGGGCGGCCCGGCCTTCGGCATCGGCGCCGCCCGCCCCGTCCGCAGGCGGAATGGCGGATGGCATGCGCCGGTGCACTGCGCTGTTTCCCCGACGACTCGCCTCGCTGCTCCCGACCGGAAGCAGCCCGGAATAGTCCCGAGCAGACTCGGCACACCGGTACGACGCTGAGTCAGGGACGGCACGTGCGCACCCCACCGCCACGGACCGGAACACCGGTCAGGCGTCCCGGTCCGCTTCCAGCGACACCAAGAGGTCGTGGAGCGGTTCGAACAGGCCTGGGGGTGCGGCCACCAGCATGGCGTTATTCGGCGGGGTGCCGCGCAGCCCCGCCACGCGAGCCCCCGCTTCTTCCGCGATCAAGGCCCCTGCGCCCCAGTCCCACGGGTGGACGCCTTGCTCGTAGTAGGCGTTGACGCTCCCCTCCGCCACTGTGCACAGGTCGATCGCGGCTGAGCCGCCCCGGCGGATGTCCCGGATCTTCGGCAGGAGTGCGCCGAGTACCTGAGCCTGCTTACGGCGGCGCTCTGCCGCATAGCCGAACCCGGTAGCGACCAGGGCCATGCTGAGGTCCACGGGGTCGGCCACGGAGATCGGTTCCCCGTTGCGGTAGGCGCCTTCCCCGCGCACTGCGGTGTAGGTCCGCCCGAGCACGGGGACCTCCACTACCCCGGCCACCACTTCCCCGTCGACTTCCGCGGCGACGCTGACGGCCCATTCGGCCCGCCCGTAGAGGTAGTTGACCGTGCCGTCGATGGGGTCGACCACCCAGCGCACCTGGCTTCTGCCCTGGGCTGCGCCGCCCTCCTCCCCCAGGATCGCGTCGTCGGGCCGAGCGCTGAGGAGGACGTCGCGGATCATCTCCTCGGTGGCCCGGTCCATCTCGGTGACCACATCAGTGGGCGAGGACTTGACGTCGAGTACTGAGATTCCGTGTTGGCCGCGCGCTGCCAGCGCACCTCCTTTACGGGCCGCTTCCAGCGCAAGGTCCAGCAACTCCCGCGGATCGGGAACGGTCACGGTGGTCTCCTCACAACGGATTTGTGGGGTGCCTTGCCCGGGCGGGACTGCGGAGCCCTCTTACTCCCTCGTGGAGCGCATTGCCGGCGTTTTTCTTTTTGTCCACAGACACCGCCGCTTGTCAGTTTGTGCCGCATTCGAGCCTATCTGTGGCCGCTGATCCACGAAGGGACACAACGCACAACACTCGACACTTTATGTAACCAATCAGCTACTCAAAGTGATAAATTTCTCGCGGTCACCGCCCTTTCACGTTCTCACGCCGAAAAGCCGAAGGAACCAGGATCTCGTGGGAAAAATTTCGCGTCGCACTTTTCTGTCCGCCACCGCACTCACCGCCTTGGGTACCGTCGGTTGCTCGACGACACAGGCCGGGACCGGTCCTGAGGCCGCGCCGCGACGAGTCCGAGTGATCGGTGACGGCTCTATGTCAGACACCGGACCGCAGCCCAACCAGCCGACCGTCGACCCGCTCGACCGCCGGTCAGGGCCACCGCAGTTCGTCGTCGTCTCCTGGGACGGTGCCGGAGAACTCAGCGACAGGCTGTTCAGCCGCTTCCGCGAGGTGGCCCGCCGCAACAACGCCCATATGACCTTCTTCCTCAGCGGCATCTACCTGCTGCCCGAGCACCGTAAACACCTCTACCATCCGCCGAAGCACCCGGTGGGCGCCTCCGATATCGGCTATCTCAGCGAGGAGTCCATCCACCGCACCATCCGGCAGCTCGACTTGGCCTGGCGGGAAGGCCATGAGATCGGCACCCACTTCAACGGGCACTTCTGCGGACCCAACGGGGTGTCCACCTGGTCGCCCGCCGACTGGGAGTCGGAGATCCAGCAGGCCATCAAGTTCGTGATGACCTGGAAAACCAACACCGGATTCACCGACCTTCCGCCCTTGCCGTTCGACTACCGCAAGGAACTCGTGAGCGGCCGCACCCCCTGCCTGCAAGGCAGAGACCAACTCCTGCCCACCGCGGCCAAACTCGGCTGGCGCTACGACGCGAGCTCTCCCGGATGGCTGCAGGTCTGGCCTGTGCGCCGGCACGGACTGTGGGACTTCCCCCTGCAGTCGCTGCCCATGGCCGGCGAAGACTTCGAAGTCCTGTCCATGGACTACAACATCCAACATCATGGTCAACCAGTCGAAGACGCCCCAGGGCGACCGCAGCAAATACGGCCGGTGGCGCGCCCAAGCCCGCGACACCTACCTGAAAGGGTTCGAACGCGCCTACTTCAGCAACCGGGCCCCGCTGTTCATCGGAAACCACTTCCAACGGTGGAACGGCGGCATCTACATGGACGCGGTTGAACAGTTCATGGACGAAATCGGCGGGGAACCCGACGTCCGAATGGTCTCCTTCCGGCAGCTCGCCGA
This sequence comes from Thermobifida sp., assembly GCF_017577275.1. Taxonomy (NCBI): domain Bacteria; kingdom Bacillati; phylum Actinomycetota; class Actinomycetes; order Streptosporangiales; family Nocardiopsidaceae; genus Thermobifida; species Thermobifida sp. The sequence continues at coordinate 1,434 of NZ_PITY01000009.1, read as the reverse complement.
CTGGCTCGACGCCCAACACCCCGGTGTCCTCACGAAACTCGCCCGGCTCAACGTCGGCCAGGCCCCGCCGGGAGGCTGGGAGGAATACCTGAACTCCGATGCTCCGCTGCCTTGACTGCCTGCCCGGCTGACGCGGGTGACCCGGTCACCGCCGGATCACCCCCGTCGCACCGTCAGCTCCGCTGGCAGCAGTCAGCTGGATCGTCGTGGCACGACCGTTCGATAGCGCCCAGGCCGCGCGGCGGACGCCCCTCCGCCCGCTCCGCCACCAGGTCGCGGACCATCGCGACGAACGCCGGGTGCGTTCCCGGAGCGGCCGCCCGCTCCAGGCGGATGCCGAGCTTCTCCGCGGTCTCGCGGGCCTCCACGTCCAGGTCGTACTTGACCTCCATGTGGTCGGAGACGAACCCGTGCGGAACCACGACCACAGACCGCACGCCTTCCTTCGCCAACTGCTCCAGCCGATCGTTGATGTCAGGCTCCAGCCACGGCTGGGAGGGCGGGCCGCTGCGGCTCTGGTAGACGATCTCGTAGGGGTAGTCGCGGTCGAGGCGTTCCGTGATCAGCCGGGCTGTCTCCAGCAGCTGCGCCTCATAGGCGGTCAGCGACCCGTAGTCGCGGCGGGGATCGCCTGACTTCTTCGCCATCGCGATCGGCAGGGAGTGCGCCGAGTACAGCAGCCGCGTCTCCGGCCGCAGCTCCTCAGGAATCCGCTCCAACGCCTGGCGGGTGTGGTCAACGAAAGCGTCGATGAACCCGGGGTGGTCGTAGAAGGGGCGGATCAGGTCAATCTCGGGAGCCTCCGGCACCGCGGCGCGAGCCCGCTCGATGTCCTCCAAGTACTGCCGGTGGCTCGAGTAGTTGCTGTACGCCGACGTCGCCAGCGCCACCGCGCGGCGCACCCCGTTGCGCGCCATCTCGGCCACGGTGTCCTCGAGGTAGGGGTCCCAGTTGCGGTTACCCCAGTAGATGGGCAGTTCGACCCCGTTGGCGGCGAAGTCGTCACGCAACGCTGCGATCAGGTCCCGGCACTGCTGGTTGATGGGGCTGACCCCATCGAAGAGGTAGTAGTGCTCCCCGACTTCAGCCAACCGTTCCCGAGGGATGCCCCGACCGCGGGTGACATTCTCCAGGAACGGGATAACGTCTTCCCTCTTCTCCGGACCACCGAAGGAGATCAGCAGAAACGCGTCATAGGACCTCATGGCCCCATCAAACCAGCACTCCGCGTGACCCGTGCACCACCCCCTCCTTCACGGCGGCGTGACCCTCTTGACAGTCCGCCGCCGAGCCCGCACACTGCGAATCCCCTCCTCGAAGCCAGACCCGCCCCACCCGGTCCCCGGGCCAACCCCCTGCTGAGGACTCCGTGACCCGCACTCTTTGGCACAACTGGGCTGACACCTGCCGCATCACCCCCACCCGGATCGCCAC
>NZ_PITY01000010.1:0-37438 GCF_017577275.1 Thermobifida sp. | reverse complement strand
TTGTGTTGTCGCTGGGGTGGACCACCACCCCTTTTAATGTGGGAGCGGTGCAACTGTTAATAAATGACAAAAAGAAGCCAAGCAAACGAACCGCAGGGAGGCCGACAAACCGGACATGGCGCTAGGTTGGGCTAGTGGTTTTCTATATGCTCCCCTTAACAAAAACAAAAAAGCGAGGGTACGCCCCCGCAAGCCCCCGCCCAAACCCCCTTCTCCCCCGCGGCCGCCATAACGTTGCAAACCCCCTGCAACGATTCACCCCGGCCCCGGCAGCCCGCACCCCCGACCACCCCACACCCTCTTCAGACCAGGCAAAACACAAGAAAACCCGACAGAAGAGAAGAAGCACCCCACCCTGCCCGGCAGGGAGAACAGCAACCAAACAGACGCGGGAAACGCGGCTCCTCCCCTCCACCCCGCGACCCACGGAGCAGGGGCGCGACGCCTCCCGATCACAACAGGGCGACAGCAAGTGGGGCGGGACACGGAAACACGCCCGTGCCCGCCCCATAGCCTCAGCGACAGCAGCAATCTGCAGCCCAAAACGATACGGACATCGGATCTATCCCCACGTGCGTGGGGCTCACACACGGCCGTGGCCCTTGCAGGCCGAGCACTTCGGTCCATCCCCACGTGCGTGGGGCTCACCGGTGAGGGAAGGGCTGTCCCGTGGGGCGGCCCGGTCCATCCCCACGTGCGTGGGGCTCACCTGGTGGTCACGGTGCGCTCCTGGTTCTGGTGCGGTCCATCCCCACGTGCGTGGGGCTCACGCCCGGAACAGGCGCGCGCCCGACTGGAGGCCCGGTCCATCCCCACGTGCGTGGGGCTCACAGAAGCTGACCTGCAATTTCGTGAGGCGTTATCTCCTCGTTATCTGGATTGTGGGCAGCTTCGCCATACACGACACTCTAAACCGTTTTCCCGAGCATCGTCCCCTCAATGGCGCCATGAGGGGCCGTCGGGGGATTCGAACCACACCACATGGCCCTGCGGTCCCACCGTCAGCCCGAACTCTGACACTTCCGGGCGGCCGCGCTGGACCCACCAGGCATGGGCCTGCTCGAGTTCCCCCCACAGCCTGCGAGGGCCGCCCTACTCGACGCGGTCTGGGTAAACGCGCGCCCATGAAGGCGAATCAGTAGCCGACAGCCACACGTCAGGACGTTCGCGCTGCTCCGCAAGCTGTAATTCCAGTGCAGCACCAGACGACAACAACACCTGACTCCACTGTGTGTGGCGGCACCCAGGTCGGAGCAGCCCTCGTCAGCTTCCCTAGCAGTGAGTTCATGTACGGCGCACCCATCACCTGGGCACGTGGTAGTCCCCCGCGCTGGTCCCAACCCCAGACGACTGCATAGAACGCTGGTGCTTGGAATTCCCAATGGACCTCATGCCCGTAACCTTCTCTTGACGTCGGGAAGCCACGTTTCAACGAGGGGACCTCGGCTCCCGCAATGCCCACGGCATCTGCGGGTGGACCTGCGCACCCTTGAGAAGGAGACCGGCAGTCGGTGTCTCAGGGAAGACGGTGCTGGTTCTGTCTTGTCGCATCCTGTTGAACGAAGAGCTTGACTGATCTGCCTGTGGACGGAAGGACAGGATTTCAAAAACCGAGGAAATCCCATCCGCATCCACCCCGTTAGAACCAGAACTCCCCACTTTTCAGCGCATCCCTCTCACTGGAAACAGAGGTGTCCGGATGGGATTGGTGGGCTTTCGGAAACTCCTGAGCGTGGTCGGGATCCTCTTGTTTCTTGGCATTGTCCCTGTCCCTGCCCTGATGATCAGCGGTGATCTCGGAGAAACTGAACGGTTTGAGCTCGGCGTGGTAGGCGCAGGGGTTTCCGGCTTGGCCCCGCTGATTCTCTTCAGCAAAACCAAGACCGGTGGTGAGGCGGGTGAGGGCAGCGGCGAGGAGAACGAAACGTCGTGGCAGCTCTTGTCTGTCCTTGGCGCCGTGTTGTGGTTGTGCATGTTCCCTGCCATGACAGTGATCGATCTCGCTCAAGGGTCCGGCCCGCTCATCCTCAGCGCGACAGGTGTGGGGGTTGTCGGTTTCTTCATGATGCTCGTTGGCGAGGTCAGTCTGAGGAGGAGCGCGAGCACCGGTGAGGGAGAGGCGCAAACGGGGTGGAGAAAATTCCGAGGGTTGCTGGACACCATCGGATCCGGTTTGTTTCCCGGTGCGCTCTCCGCTGTGATCCTCGGCTTCTACTTTGAAGGAGGTGAGTGGTTCGCGATCAGCATGTTGGCCGTGGCAGTGCTGGCATTCCTCATCTCCGGTAGGAGAGGCAGTGGTGATGCGGAGGACGACGGTGACGGTGGTGAGTGAACTCTCCGCCGGGACCGGTTTGTCGAAGTCAGGGCGAGGAGTTGGCACCGGCAGCGTCCACCCGTGGCCTGCAGCGTTGTCGTTGAAGGCTACGGTCCGAAAAGGCGTGGCGTGGGAGGTTCTGCTGCGGTACCGTTCCCCGACCGGGTGCGCTCTGCCCGCCTTTTGAGGAGGTTTGACGTGCTCATCCACCCCTGGGATGCCGCCTTGGACGACGCCGAGTGGCAGGCCTGGCTCGCTGAAGGCCATGACTTCGGCCAGCTCTGTGTTAATGGATTGCCGGGCCAGCCGCCTTTCGTTGTGCCTACCCATTTCGTTCGCGACGGGGACGCTTTACTGGTCCACCTTGCTCGCGCTAACCCGGTCTGGGCGGCGCTTGAACGCGACCCCAACGTTGTCGTCACTGTCGTCGGTGATTATGCCTTTGTGCCCGGCACGTGGCGTGCCGCGGCAGGATCCCCGCCGCAGGAGGGGGTTCCCACCAGCTACTATGCGGCCGTTCAGTTCATCTGCCGGGCCGACATCGTCGACGACGCCGAGGGGAAGGCTGAACTGTTGCGCCGCCAAATGGACTACTTCCAGCCTGACGGCAATTCTGCTGACGTCGTCGTCGGCCAGCCTCCCTACGGTCGGATGCTGTCCGGTATTCGCGGTTTGCGCCTGCAGGTCACGCAGGTGCGGGCCAAGTTCAAGTACGACGACCATAAGCCTGTGGCGCACCGCACTATGGTTGCTGATCGGCTTGTCGCACGCGGCCGGGGCTTGGATGCGGCTGCTGCCCGCCAGCAGCGGCGCCGGCTGGACCGTATCGGCCCTTGGAAATCCTGACCCCCTGGCCCGCGGCACTCTGCTGTCCCAGGTTGTGCCCGCGTGCCCGCAGTCGCTAGGGGAGTCATTCTCTGGTGGCGCTGTGCGGATGGGCTGTCGACGGCTATCCCCACCTGCAGCGCGGCCTGCCCGCCGCGTATGGGTGTGTAATCGTCCCATCCTGCTGCCTGGGTCAGGGGCGTGTTCTGGGCATGGCTCACCGGGGGCTGCCTGAAAGCAGTGCGCTCGGCCGCCGTGTACGGAATCCGCGTCGTGTCCCGGTTTTCTTGCATAAGATGTGCCGGGTGGGACGTGCGTGGTGGACAGGAATGGCTGGGACACTCCGCAACGGTCGGATTTGTGCCTGCGTGTCCGCCAGGTGTCTCAAGATTCAGGGGAAACGATTCTTTGGCGGCATTGCGAGGAAGGACTGTCGATGACCGCTTCCCGCGCTGACGGCCCGCTCATGCCCGCCCATGCTCCCGCTCCGATCACCAGCAGCGGGGAACTGAGTGCTACTGCGGCCGCGCGTATCGCCGAAAGCTGGACGCCGAACACGCGTGCTGCCTATCGGCGGGACTGGGCTGCTTTCCAAGAGTGGTGCGCCCGCGAAAACCGCAGTCCGCTTCCCGCGTCTGCTGCCACGCTCGCCACCTATCTTGACGCGCTTACCCACGCTGTTCCGCCGCCTGCTCCTGCCACCCTTGACCGGATGCTGGGCACTATCCAGTCCCACCACACCGCGCTTGGCCTGCCGCTCGACACTAAACCTGCCCGCATGGTGCTGCGCGCCTATCGCAGGGAGCGTGCGCAAGCCGGATATGAGCCGCGTCGCGCTCCTGCGCTCACGGTGGAACAGTTGCGTGCCATGGTTGAGGCCACTAGCGACGACCTTGCTGGGCTGCGGGACCGCACTCTTTGCCTGTTGGGTTTTGCGATGATGGCCCGCCGTAGCGAGCTGGCTGGCTTGGATATCGCTGATGTGCGCGCGGTTTCCGAAGGGCTTCAGGTGCGGGTGCGCACCTCTAAAACTGACCGGGAGTCGGCTGGCGCGATTGTTGCTGTTCCCTATGGTTCTCTGGCGCGCACTTGCCCGGTGCGTACCACGCTGGCGTGGATTGATGCGCTGCGGGAACGTGGTATCACTGACGGTCCGCTGCTGCGTGCGGTGGACCGGTATGGGCGGCCTGCGGGAAGCCCGGGGGCTGCTTTGCGTGGTTCAGGGCGGATGAGCGGTGCCGGGATCAATCACATCATCAAGACTCTCGCTCGTCGCGCGGGGATCGATGCGCCGATCACTGCGCATTCTCTGCGGGCGGGTGCGGCGACTGCGGCCGCTGAGGCTCGGGTGCCTCGTGCTTATATTGCCCGGCAGGGGCGCTGGTCGCCGAACTCGTCCGTTGTCGATACCTATATTCGTCCCGCGGATGCGTGGCACGACAACCCCATGCGTCACGTGGGCCTTTGAGCACTGCGGCTGCGCCTAGCCCTGGCCTGGAAGGCAGCGCGGGTTTCGTGGGGTGAGTTGGCGCGCGGTGGACCGTCTGCTGTTCTTTTCCTGTGGGCTGCGGGCAGTCCGGGAGGAGCGGTCTGGGCTTCCCTGAAACAGAACGCTGTGTGGGGGTAGTGCCCTGGGTGGGGAGGGGAGGCCTATGGGAACACCTGGAGTCTGTGACCGGTTTCGACTCGGGTAAGCAGCCTTGCGCGTGGAAAGAAGGCAGCGCCGTGCCTAGCGACCATCAGCCGCATCCAGTCTCGTTTTCCGCATCGGAGCAGGACTTGCCGCGTAAAGTCCTGTCCGGGCTCAAAATCGGGGTGTACGTGACTAATGACCGCGAACAGATCATTGCGGTCAACCCTCGTGGGGAGAAACTTCTCGGTCGCTCTGAGTCCGCCATGATAGGGCGTAACGCCCATGACCTGCTGCATCGGGCTGAAGGCGGGGCTCTGCTGCCTCGTTCCCAATGCCCGCTGATGAAAGCCTTCCTGCAAGGACAGAGCGTCTACGGTGGCAACAAGTGGTTCCTGCGTGGTGACGGCGCCCTGCTGCCCGTGATCTGGTTGACCGCCCCGTACCGCATTAACAGGGACACTACGGGGGCGCTGGTGTTGTTCCATCCCCGTGACCCGCGGGGTGACCCCTCTTCTGAGGAGGTTCCTGTCGACCAGGTGACCACGCTGACCGACCTTGCTGACAGTCTTTCCCTGATCGCCGAGGTCACTTCGGTGCTGACGTCTACTTTGCAGGTCAGGGAAGCGCTGTGGCTGCTGGCGCGGCAGGTCACGCCTCGTCTTGCGGACTGGGTCGTTATTGACCTGCTCAACGAGATAGGGGAACTGGAGCGGGCGCTTGTGGTCCACCACGAAAACGGGCGGCATATCCGTCGGGAAGAGATGCAGGGGCCGCTGCCACCCGTTTCAGAAACCTCTTTGATGCCGCTGTCGCGGGTGCTGCGCGGGGCGTCGACGACTCGGGTCAGTCCCCGCGACTACCAGCGTCCCCCCGACACGGGTTTGGCCATGGCTCAGCGGACGCTGTTTGAACGCACCCGGATTCACGCGGCCATCACCGCGCCGCTGCGGGGGCCGCGCGGCGCCATTCTGGGGGCGCTCACTTTGGGGCGTGCCGATCAGCTCCACGATTTCACCAGCACCGAGTTGGCGTTGGTCGACGACTTGGCCCGTCAGGCCGGGCTGGCTATCGACAATGCGCGACTGTATGAGCGTCAGCAGCGGGTCACCGAAACCATGCAGCGGTATCTGCTGTCGCCGCTTCCCGAAACGGTTTTGGTGAAGATGGCGGTGCGCTACCATCCTGCGCCTGATGCCTCCCACGTGGGTGGGGACTGGTATGACGCTTTTCGTCTTCAAGACGGCACCCCTGCTCTGGTTATCGGGGATGTGGCGGGCCACGACTTGCAGGCCGCGTCTCACATGGCGCAGATCCGCAACATGCTGCGGGCGTTGGCGTGGGACCGTGACGAGCCGCCCAGCAGTATCGTCAGCCGGTTGGACCACGCGTTGGGGCACATCAGTGAAGTCTCCATGGCCACCATGGTTTTTGCGCGGCTTGAAGAAGACGGTTCTGAAGGGCGGCGGGTTTTGCGGTGGACGAACGCTGGCCACCTGCCGCCGTTGCTGGTGTTACGGGACGGGCAGGCCCGTTTCCTCGACGAGCACCACGACCTGTTGTTGGGTGCTGAGACGGATATTCCGCGCACCGACTCCGCTGTTGAACTGCCGGTGGCGAGTACGGTCGTGTTCTATACCGACGGGCTTATCGAATCCACCCGCCACGGTCTGGACGAGGGTATGGCGCAGCTGCGTCAGCATGCTGCCGAGCTCGTCCACCACGAGCTCGACGACTTTTGTGACCTGCTCATTGAGCGCGTCCGCCCTGAGGACAACGATGACGATGTCGCTGTGATCGTGATCCGGGTTCCTGAATCCCCCGTGATTCCGCCAAGCCGGCCTTCCTCCCACACGCCTTAACCCCCGTGGTTCGGGGTTTTCCAAACCCCAGGGGCAGGCATGGAGTGAGCTGCGCATGATGCCGGTGGCGTGTTTCCGGGGTGGGGTCGCAGGGTCTGGTGCAGGCACGACTGGGTGCCTGCTACGGGGGTGTGTTCGGGGAAGGTGGGCTATTCCAGGGGTGTGGCCGTGGCGGCGGGTGGCTTTGTGGGTGTTGGCAATGATCCCCGCCAGTATGTGACCGGATATTGAGTGAGTGGGCCCGCGGGGGAGCGGTGCTCCCGGCGCGGTGCCTGACAGTGGTGAACCTTAGAGGCCGCGTGTTTGTGCGGTCGGGTGACGACTTCACGGTGCTCGCTGCGGGGCGGGTTTCGTGGAGGGTGGTGCGGTCACGAGCCCTTTTTCCGGGGGGAGGGTTTCAGACCACGTGAAGGTCGACTTTGCGGCCGTCCGGGTCGGTCAAGATATGGTGTCCGGCTTCCAGGGGTGTTTGAAGCAAAGTCTTGTCAACGCGGAAGCCGAGTCGTGTGATACCCGTGCGGCGTTCGGGGGAGGCAGGGTAGATCTCGAATACGGAACCGTCGTCGAGTACGGCCGCGTAGTGCTGTGGTCCTTGACCGTGTTGTTCACGGGCAAAACACAGTCCCAGGGCACTGTAGAAGGCGCGGCACTCTTCCATGCGGTCGCTGTAGAGGACGAGAAGGGTAAGGCGTGCGCTTTCTGCTGCCGTCATGGAGTCTCCTTTGCGTTGCGTGGTTGTTCGTCTCCAGCAACTTAGTCCGGTTCGGTTTTTTCGGCATGGGGCTGAGCTTCGGGAGAACAGTGTCGTTGCGGGTGGCGTGGCGGCTTATAGGGGTGGCCGGAATGGGTCGCTGCAGCGTCTCGTCGCCGATTGGTGCGTTCGCATGACTTGACTCGTGGTCATTGCGCTGGTGGGGAGCGCGAGATTCGTGGCAGCGGCGGGCCGGAGACGTGGGTTTGTGCCGCGTATCTGCATGCGGCGAGTGTCCACGACCGCATGCCAGTCTTTCCTTGCAGTAGGTGATTGCGGGATAACGTAGGGCTTCCTTGCGGTGGAAAGGGTCGCGCTGGAGAGCAATCCCCCAAGCTCTACCCGGGAAGATTTGTTCCCTGGATGGGCCCTCGTCCTCCTTGATCAGCGGAAAACCTGTGTCCCACGACTTTCGTCACGTTCCTCGGCCACTGCTGTGCGGCCAGCGTGGATTTCTCTCCTCGAGTCGGGTCCTGCCGTGCTGGAAGAACGAGCAGAACATCTCGTGGTTGTCACACCAACGGACACGGCAGATCAAGAGAACCTCAACAGTCCGATAACTTCGAAGAGAATGACGACATTTTTTGAGAATATGTCGTGAAACTCCGCATTTTTCCTTCCTCGGTATGGGGGCCTTCCTGACTGTGGTGGCTGCGGCCTTGGTAGAAGCCGCGTCGCCTCGCAGCCAGGTGAGAAAGAGGAGAGGAATGGCGTGTAGCGGCACCGCAACCGAGTGCGGTTATGAGCAGGAGAAACACCGTTGAGGTGTGACAAGGAATGGTGAAGGAGGTGGGATGGCGGAGCGGGACACGACTCCTGACACTGATTTTGAGCGGGATGCCGTCGCGCTAGCCAAGGCCCTGGATGAGTTCGCTGAAGAGCTCAGCACAGTCCTCGAACACTATGGGGCAGGCCGTAAAGCTCTGGTTCAGGCAATGGGCGTGGACCAGTCCGATTTATCAGGGTGGATGCAAGGCCACGAACAGATCCACCAGATCAAGAGTCGGCGACTTCCCGGCACGGCCGAAGTGGACGCCCTCATCAACCACACTGGCCTTCAAGAAAAGGACCCCTCCCAGGCGCGAAGGCTGCGCGAAATCACTAGGCAGGTGGAGGACCTGGCTGCCCGGCTTTCAGAACGGTATCCCCGCAGTTGGGGAAGCCAAGCCGCGCGCTGCCTGGAAGCCCAGCAGTACAGTTCTCCTGCAGAGAAGAAGGGGCAGGAAGAACCAGCGAATTCCGGAGGGTCAGAGTCCAGCTCCCCGGCGAAAAATGCTGCGGCCGTCCCCCGACGGCTCCTGGTCCACTCACTGTTCGCCGCGATCGGTGCGGTCTGTTCGATTGCTGCAGTTGTTTATTTTCTGTCTTCAAAGGATTCGTCGACGTCTTCTTCACCGTCGGCAGCTGCACTGTCCTCCCCATCAGCGTTACCTTCAGCCACCGCAGAGCCTTCCCCCTCGGCTTCTGTTTCACCCTCAGCGAGCCCAGAGCCCTCCTCCTCTGCGGACCTTCCCGCGACTGTGGAAGAAACAGAAGAACCACGAGAACCGAGAGAACAGCTTTCCGTAGCCACAAAAAACTGCCGGTCGTGGGCGAGCATGATCAACGACACCGTGCAGGTGCGCCCTTGTATCAAGAAAGAAAACGGGCAGATTGCTGTTTCCGCAGAAGTCAAAGCGTTCAGCGCCGAGATAGCTGGTACAGACGTCACCGTGTGGGTCTGGTTGATGGACCTCGATCCCGACTTGATCGACAGTCAGCAGTATCACTTGACACGGGACCCATCGACCCTGAACTCCTGCCGGGTCACCCTCGACACTCACCAGGCGCGCGAATGCGGACCTTTTTTCGTTGAACCCGCCGAGCCGGGACGCTACACGACCGCAACCACCGTCAAAAAAGACGATGAGGTTTATCCCCCCGGTTGGTCGTCCCCAATCTTTAGCGGAACCCTCAGCCCTGGCGTGGATTGGCCTTAACCACCGGGTGTAGCGCCTGACACGGGTTGGGCAACGCGATCCTTAACCGGCCTGGCTCCTGCTCAAGGCCGGTTGAGGATCGAGCAGTGAGGGTGGGCCACCGTCAATAGCCTTTAGTTCTCGAGCGGGCTGTTTTCATCACGGTGAAAGCCAAAGCGGCTGGGACGGGTCCGGGTAAGGGGAGGGTGCATCGTAGCGGTGCAGGCGACGTAAGGGGCCTTGTCTGAACGGTCGTCGCCAAGACGGCAACCAGGAAACCAGTCAGAGCTCTACTGACTTAATCCGCAGGGGAAGACGAAAGCCACTCTTCTGGCAGCAGCACCTTCGCTTCCGGCGCAGCCTTCACCGTGGCTTCCCGCAAGCCTTGCGGCATCACCGAAAGATCACGAACGTCGGTGAAGTCCACTGTGCCTCCGGAGAACGTCGCGCCGGTGAAGTCCATCCTGCTGTTGGTGAATTGTGCTTCGCGGAAGCTGATGCGACCTCCGGTGACATGGGCATCGGAGAGGTCGCCGCCGTCAAAAACGACCCCGGTGAAGTCGAAGTCGCAGCCCTGCCAGGAGACAGGGGCATCCTTGCGGAGCCGTCTACCGATGATGCGGATGATGGTGTGACGCACCTCCCGAAACGAGGCGAACCGGAGGGTGCGTTGCTGATGCTCGACGTGTTCCTCTTTGCTGGCGTCTTCAGGCACAGGTAGGCGCACAACACATCGATACACATCTGTCGTAACTCGCGGCTGGGAGCACCATCGGCCACATGCGCCAGAGCATGGACTCCAGCCAGACGGACTGCGGCGTATTCGCTGCCGAGTTTTTCGCTGGCTCCTTCAAAGCGTTCGGTAAACAGGCGGGTTTCTTTGCGGCTGTTTTCCGCTTCAGACAATCGTTGGCGCCGGTAGTTGATCACCAGCGCGGCCACGGCGCCCATTCCTGCGACCACCCCGAAGGATCGGGTAGCAATCGAGTCCAGATCCTTCGGGGTGAGTTGTTGAGGAACCTCAAGACCAGGAGAGCCGAGCAGCAGCCATACGGCAGCGAGAAGACCAGCGGCCAACAGTGCTGCCGCGCCCTAGGAGGCGAGAATGAGCCAGCCCAACCAGACCGGGGCTTGCTGGGCGCGGCGTGTGCGCAGCATCCGCCAGCAGAAGACGATCACCGCAGACAGAACTGCTCCTCACTGCCTTCCACCAGCTCGGCCCCCGCAAAAGCAGGTTTGGGGATGCGGTTTTAATTTTTGGACGCCACACCAAACCGACCAAAGTGGCACACGGTGCAAAATTATCCAACATGCACCTTTGGCGTGGACTATCCCAATTTTCGAAGGCTTGGTGGCTGGGACGTGCCGTGTGTGGTGTGAGTCTTGGTGTTTGTCGGTTGGGCGCGCTCGTTTCTTCGGGTCTGGAGCGGTGTGTCGTTGGTGGTGGAGGCCGTTGATTGTTGGGCCAAGGCGTGGCGTTTGTGGGTTCCACCAGTAGAGAAAACAGGCGCCGACGACGCTGTCCGGTCTTGATGAGCTTTTGGTGGAGCTGTTCAGCGGTCTTGTTGCTGCCCTTTCCACGCCTGTCTCCTGCATCACCCGGGCCTGCCCTGGACCGGCGGGGTGCTGGTGGGGCGGGGTGATTGCGGGTAGAGGAAAGACGGCGCCGGGCACTGCCCTGGACCGCAGAGGCAAGCTCGAGGCAGGGAGGAAACCATGGTGGACACAAAGAACGAGGCCGCGTTGGAGTCGGCGATGCACCGGCTGCCCGCGTGGCGGCGGGAAGGGCAGGCTATTACCCGCACCGTGACCGTGCCGAGCTTCCTGGACGGCATCGAGCTGGTCAACCGGGTTGCCCAGGCTGCTGAGGAAGCCCAGCACCACCCCGATATCGACATCCGCTACACGACGCTCACGTTCACGCTCACCAGCCACGATGTCGGCCATGTGACCGAACGCGATTTGAAGATGGCTGCCCGGATCGACACGCTCGTCGACTAGCCGAGAAAGGCTAGGCAGCGCTGGCGCGCAGCCGGTTGCGGCGTAGTTTGCCGCTCGCGGTTTTCGGCAGGTGCGGCACGAACGTCACCTGGTGGGGGGCCGCGGTTTCTGCGAACCGTTCAGCGACGAGGCGTTTGAGCTCCTCGGCGAGTTCGTCGCTGGGGGAGGCGTCCGGGGTGAGGACGACGTTGGCTGCTACCAGTGCGCCGCGGAGCGGGTCGGGGATTCCGTAGACGGCGACTTCGTCGACGGCGTCGTGTTCCAGCAGTACTGATTCCACGTCGTAGGGGCCGATCCGGTAGCCGGAGGTGATGATCACTTCACCGTTGTGGCGGGTGAGGTGGACGGCGCCGGTGTCGTCCACGGTGCCGGTGTCTCCGGTCAGGTACCAGCGTCCGTCAGGGCTGAAGTGCTGGGCTGTGGCCAGGGGGTCGTCCGGGTAGCCCGCGAACCACCAGGCGGGGCTGTTGTGGGTGTCGATTGCTACGCGTCCGGGGACTCCTGTTTCGGCCGGGGTGTCGCTGAGCGGCTCGAGGACTGTCAGCCGGAATCCTGGGAGGGCGGTCAGGGGGCCGCCGTGCCCGTCGTTGACGGCGACGATCCCTGATTCGGGGTGGCCGTAGTGGTCGCTGATGCCGACGCCGAAGGTGCCGAGCGCCCATTCGGACAGGTCGGTGCGGAACTCGTCGCCGTTGGTGGCGAGTCCTTGCACCATGATGCCGGGGGGCAGGGTTTTCGTGGCGGTGCGCAGGGCCCGGTAGATGGTGGGCGCGGCGGCGAGGCGGGTCACCTGGAATGTTTCCATGACGTCCAAGGTGAGTTCCGGGTCGAAGCCGGCGCGCAGGTGCAGGCAGGTGTGTCCGGCAAGGAGGGGGGAGACCAGGCCGTAGTACAGGCCGTGGGGGTCGCCGGGTTCGCTGAAGCACCAGTAGATGTCGTCGTCGCTGATGTGCAGGCCGTAGTGGTGGTGGATGTGGAAGGCGGCCAGGGCGCGCACGGGGACGGTGATTTGCCGCGGGGGCCCGGATATGCCGGGGGTGTGGCTGATGAGCAGGGGGTCGTCGGGTCCCACGGTGGCGGGGTCGGGTGGGGGTGTGGCGGCTTCCTTGTGCGGGTCGATCACGGTCCAGGAGCCGGTGGTGAGTTTGCTGGTCTGGTCGGCGGGGGCGAGGACGGCTGTGGCGTTGACTTGGCGCAGTCTCCAGTCGATGGCGGAGGCGGCCAGCACCGGGGGGAGGGGGACGAGGACGGCGCCTAGCCGCCACACTGCGACGGCGCTGATGGTCAGGTCGATGCCGAGGGGCAGCAGGGTGGCGACCCGGTCGCCGGGGGTGACTCCGTGGGAGGCCAGGACAGCGGACAGGTGTGCGGCACGGCGGGAGAGGTCACCGAAGGTGAGGGTGGTGGACGACAGGTCGGGTTGGACTTCGGTGACGGCCGTGCGGGTCGGGTCGTGCCGATCGCACAGCAGGTGGGCCACGCTCATGGTGGGTGCGGTGTAGGCGGTGAGCCATTCGCGGACCTGCTGTTCGGGGTCGGCCATCGCTGTCTGTCCCCTTTCGCGAGCTTTCACGGTTGATGAGGTGTGTTTGAACTTAAAGACTATGCGCCGTGTGTGACGTGTGCCTCACTAGAAAGAAAAATTGGCATGATCTGCCTACCTGGAGTAGTTCACGATTAACATTGGGCATTTTCTCCGGGTTCCTGTCAGCATGGCAGTATGGATCTCACATCGAAAGCGCGCGCCTTGGGGCTTGCCTCTGAGGCTGCTGCCACTTTGTCCTCCCTTGCTGATTTCCCTGACCCGCCCCCTGCTCCGCTGCCTGGTCGAGAGGCTGCGGATGAGCTGCTGGATGCGGCCGCGGTGGAGGGTGCGGATCGCGCTGATCTGCGTGCATTGTGGCCGGACCAGGACTGGCCTGCAGCGGCCCGGTGGCTGGTGGATGCCTGTTATGCGCGCATCCTCGCGGATGTGGGCCGCCCGGGTTGGGTGGATTGGCCCGATGTGATCTCTGCTGACGACCCTCGCGTGCGCTGCGCCCCCATTTACGCGTTCCTTGCCGCGGTGGATGTGCTGCGGGAGCGCCACCGCAGCCGCGGCGTGCCGGAGGATGTCACCGCGGCCACGCTTGCGGATCTGGGGCGGCATGTGGCGAAGACTCGCCGCATGTACGGCCGGGTGGGGCTGGACCTGCCGGTGTGGATCGCGTTGCACTACCGGGGTTCGCTGTATGAGGTGGGGCGTTTGCAGTATGAGACGGCCTACCTGGACAGCGGTGATTTTCCGGAGCTGGTGGGAGTGGTGGACGAGCGCCTGGTGGCTCGGCTGCATATTCCTGCTGGGGAGCCGCTGTCTGCTGATGCGGTGGATGCTTCGCTGGCCCGGGCGGGTGAGGTGCTGTCCGCGGTGACCGGGGAGCGGGTGCGTGTGGCGGTGTGCACGTCGTGGCTGCTGGATCCGCAGTTGCGGGACTATCTGCCGCCGGAGTCCAATATCCGGGCTTTCCAGGATCGTTTCGTGCTGTCGGACCACGAGGGCCCTGGGGACGCGGATATGTTCCGGTTTGTTTTCGAGTGTCCCGAGGTGGCGCCTGACCGGGTGACTCCGGTGACCCGCCTGCAGCATGCTGTGCTCGACTTGTTGAAGCGCGGCGGTTCGTGGCGGGTGCGCACGGGATGGTTGCGCTTGCCGTAAGACGGGGTTTGCGCGCATCAAACGAGAAATCCCTGTTGTTGCCGCCTGGAGTGGGACAACAACAGGGCGGGTAACGGGGCCTGCCGCCGGAGGAGTTCAGGGAGGGGTGGCAGGCTCGCCGGTTCAGGACAGGGGGATCGGGGTTTCAGCGAGCGCGTCCAAAGCCTGGCGGTACATGCGGGTTTTGATGGTGGCGAGCGTGGGGCCGGCTTTGGTGGTGTGGGCGGCGGCGATGTCCAGCGCGGTGGCGCGTACTTCGTCTTCGGCGACGGCAGAGTCGACGATTCCTGCGGCGAACGCGTCGTGTCCGCCGTAGCGGCGGGCGGTGACCATGGCTTCGTGCGCGGTTTGCGGGCTGAGGCGGGCTTGGATGAGCGCGGACATGCCTGGGGTGAAGGGGATTTTGATGTCGGCTTCGGGCAGGCACCAAAAACCGCGGTCTGCGCGCATGACGCGGAAGTCGTGGGAGAGGGAGAGCATGGCGCCGGCGGCGAAGGTGTGTCCTTGTAGGGCGGCGACGGTGACCATGGGCAGGGTGAGGACGCGCGCGAAGAGGCGGTGGACGCTGACGACGTAGTCGTGGCGTTGTTCGGGGTGGGCGGCCAGCCATTCCAGGTCGAGGCCGTTGGAGAAGAATTTGCCGGTGGCTGCGGTGACGAGGGCGCAGGGGCCTTGGGTGTGTTCGACTTCGTCGAGGGCGGCGTTGACGGAGGCAATCCAGTCGGGGTGGAAGCGGTTTTCGGTGTCGCCGAGGTCGAGGACGTAGACGTCGCCGTGGCGGTCGAGTGTCGGCATGGCTGCTCCTCTGCACGGGCCCGGGGGCACCCACCCCCATAACTACTAGTCGGTAACAATTGTGGGTGGCATGCTACCCCATCCCTGCCCGCACAGCTTTCGCCCACGCCCCGACAGCCCCGCCACCGGACGACCGCTGCAAGCGGCGCACCAGGACGGGGCGATGCCTGCTCGCCGCTGCTACAGCACGCCGGGGACTTCCCGCGCTCCTTCCTGCGGTGGTGGTGGGGCTGGATCCACGAGTCTGAGCGCCTGCAGCAAGGACTGCAGCACGGTCACATCGTGGGCGACGGCGGGCGTGTATTCGCACACTCCTACACCCACCACGGTGTGGTGGGCGGTGATCGCCGCCACGGCCGCTGTGAGCAACGCTGCCCGCGGGCCCACGGGCGCGGGGAACGCCACTGCCGGGAAATCCTGGGGGTCGCAGGCGCCGAGGTTGAGGTGGATGTAGGCGGGGGAGCCCGGCTGCTGGCCGGCCACTACTGATCGTGCGTCCACGGTGAGCCGGGTGGTGTCCACCACCTCGATCCGTCGGCTGCGGACAAACTCCACTTCTTCCGGGGCTGCCACCCGGGCGCCTATCAGCTTCACTTGGGAAGGTACGAGACGGCTGGCCCCCAGCAGGTGGGGGTGTCCTTCACCGAGCAGGAGCCGCAGCGCCATGCCCTGCACTAGGCCGGTGGGGGACGACTGCGGGGTGTGCAGGTCGGGGTAGGCGTCCACCCAGTAGACGGCCATGCCGGGATAGCGGCGGGATAAATGCTCGAGAGCCGCCAGGTCGGAGACGCAGTCCCCGCCCAGGGTGAGGACTCGGGCCGGGTTTCGGCGGGCCATCCGGGTGCGCACCTGCCGCATGGTGCGGGCGATCAATTCCAGGTGGTGCACGCCGTCGACAGCGCCGCGCCGACCGTCAGAGACCGCTATGTGCATTCTGGGGTTTGCCGTGGCCACCAGCCGCGCCAGCGCGCTCGCCCCAGCCGCGACCCGCATATCGTCGCACCCTTGCCACAGGGGCACCACAAGGTCCACATCACGCTGCCACATGGCGACCACCCTAAGGGGAAAGAGAACCCGTCTTACGGAAGTTCAGGCTTTCGAAGGCGGCCGCCTAAGGCCAGCCGGGTGGCGCGGACTGGGAGGAACCGCCGGCGCGACGTGGCACGCTGGCTCTTACCCGGCTCGAGGTGTCGGCGGGCGCAGGGCAAGGCGGGGAGCGCCGGGCGGGGGAACGCGGTGGTCGGGGATCACGGTGTATCGTGCGGGCTCCACCCGCGACACTCCCCCATCTCCCCTGATCGCCGATAATAAATATTATGTCAAGTAGACAGGGTGGAGGGCCTCCCCTGCCGCAAGACACCCTTCCCCAGCCATGCTGCGCGACCACGCCGGCCCGCACTTTCTCGCTTCACAGACAGCACAAGGCTCGCGGGAGGACTTTTCGGCGGCGCTGGAAGCAGACCCCCTACCGCTGGCACCCCATCACAGTGGAACAACCGTGATTCATGGGGGCGTTTCCGGCAGGTCCCTTGATGTTCCGTGACTCCCCAGCTACGGTTCCTTCGACGATCCCCCGCGTCTGGAACTGTTCGACACACTTTCCCCCTCCCCGCACGGAGGGCATGACTACCCCGTGGGCTACTCCCCTAGCGGCGTCCCACGCGCGCGGCGGCTTTCCCCTCCCCGCCGCGAACGGAGTTGGCCACAACCGGTCACACAACCGGTCACAAGTGGGTTAAAAGACTGGGATCCTCGGGGCAGTCGAGGGATCCTCATATGCGTGTCGAACAGTTCCAGCCGATCCACTTCTTTTCCCGGTCCCATGTCTCCACCTGAGACCGACTCTTCTGTCGAAACACGCACCCAGCATCGCGCTCCCACTCCCCAGGAGGGGTCCTCCCCGCCAGTCAAACCACCGGTCCCGCGTCTTCTCGGGGTCGACGTTGCCCGAGGTGTGGCGATCCTCGGCATGTTCGTCGTGCACGTGGGGGTGGGGTGGACGCTCGCTGATGGCACCAACCCCCTGCAGCCCCTTGCCGCGGGACGCTCCGCCGCACTGTTCGCACTCCTGGCGGGAGTGTCCATTGCGCTGCTGTCCGGGGGGCACGACCGCAAAGTCAACAAAGACCTCGGCGTGGCGCTGTGGCGTGTGGTGGTGCGTGCCGTGATCCTGCTGATTCTCGGCACGGCGCTGACCATGCTGGGCACCCCGGTGTCGGTGATCCTCGCCTACTACGCCGTGTTCTTCGTGTTCGCCTGCATGCTGCTGACCGAGCGGTGGACCGTCATCGCCGGTGCGGCCGCCACGCTGGGTTTCATCGGCCCCATCGTGTCGTTTTGGATCCGCTCCCGGATCGACCGAGGGGGCACCATGGCGAGGATCGTGGAGACCGTCAACGCCTACGACCCGCTCGTCGCGTTGGCGGACGACGGAGTGGTGAACTTCCTGCTCACCGGCTCCTATCCCGCGATCACTTGGCTGCCGTTCGTGTTCGCGGGATTGGCGATCGGCCGTCTTGACCTGCGGCAGCCGCGTGTGCGCTGGCGGCTGGTCGCGGTAGGCGCGGGAATGGCGGCCGCGGCCTACACCCTGTCGTGGCTGGCGATCCGCGGGCTGGGGCTTGACGAACGGTTGGCTGCCACCCTCGACCCGGACACGGGTATTCCCTTCGGCATCGACGGGTTCAACCAACTGTATGCCGAAGGCATGGGGGGCACCGTGCCCGCCACCGACTGGGCGTGGCTGCTGGTGACTGCTCCGCACAGTGGAACCTTCATGGACGTCTACGGTGCGGGTGGTGTGGCGATCGCACTGCTGGGCCTGTGCCTGATCGTCACTGATGCTCTGGGCCGGGCACGCTGGCTGGTCTACCCGCTGATCGCTGTGGGGTCGCTGTCGCTGACCACGTATGTGGGGCACATCCTGCTGATCTGGCTGGATGAGAACGACATGCTGGACGGCACCCCGCTGTCGTTCCTCTCGGAATGGTTGAGCCTGTCGGTTCTGCTGGGCTCGCTGATTTTCGCCACCCTGTGGCATCGGCTGGTGAAACGGCGCGGCCCGTTGGAGGGTCCGCTGCACGTGGTGTCCACCTGGGTAGCGAAACGCATCCCCTGAGGCGGGGAATACACAACGGTGGGCGGGCCGCGTGGGGGGCGGCTCGCCCACCGTTGTGTATTCCCCGCCTTCTCCCCGCCGTCGGTTTCACGCCCTCGCCTCTTTGAGGGGGAGGCTTTCGCGGGGAGAAGGCAGTAGTGGGTGCGGGCTAGGCTGCTGGCCATGTCTTCTCTGGTCATTGCGACGGTCAACGTCAACGGGCTGCGCGCGGCAGCGCGGAAAGGGTTCGTGGAGTGGCTGGCGGGCACCAAAGCGGACGTGGTGTGTCTGCAGGAGACCCGCGCGGAACTCGATCAGCTTCCCCCCGAGGTGGCTGAGCCGGACGGCTGGCATGTGGTGCTGGTGCCTGCCGCAACCAAGGGTCGTGCCGGAGTGGCCGTGTATTCGCGGATGAAACCGGATGCGGTGCGGATCGGATTCGGTTCTGCGGAGTTCGCGGATTCGGGGCGTTACGTGGAGGCGGACTTCGGGCCGGTGAGCGTGGCCAGCCTGTATCTGCCTTCCGGACAGGTGGGCACGCCGTTGCAGGAGGAGAAAGAGCGGTTCATGGCGGAATTCCTGCCCTATCTGGTGCGTCGGCGCACCGAAGTGGAGGCCCAGGGGCGGGAGCTTGCGGTGTGCGGCGACTGGAATATCGCGCACCAGGAGGCTGACTTGAAGAACTGGCGGGGCAACCGCAAGAACTCGGGTTTCCTTCCGGAAGAGCGGCAGTGGCTTTCCCGGGTGTATGAGGAGGCGGGATACGTCGACGTGGTGCGGGCGTTGCACCCTGATCAGGACGGCCCGTACACGTGGTGGTCGTATCGGGGGCGGGCGTTCGACAATGACGCGGGGTGGCGCATCGACTTGCAGGTCGCTACGCCGGGTTTGGCTGCGCGCGCCCAGGAGGCGTGGGTGGAGCGGGCGCCGTCCCATGACCAGCGGTGGTCGGATCACGCCCCTGTCACGGTGGTGTATGCCGGCTAGTCCCCGAGGAGGGGCGGCGGGGCGGGGAGAATGAGGGGTGAGGGCGGTGGCGGTGCCGGGGAAAAAAGGGGGTGGCTGATGCACGTGCCGATCGTGTTCGTGCACGGCCTGCGCACGTCGAAAACCATGTGGCGTCCGCAGCTGGAGATGCTCGGCGCGCAAGGGCGCACGGTGGTCGCGGTGGATTTGCCGGGCCACGGGGACCGGCGTGGGGAGACGTTCACCTTGCGCGGCGCGGTGGAGACGGTGCACGAGGCGGTGGATGCGGTGGGGCGTCCCGCCTTGGTGGTGGGGTTGAGCCTGGGCGGGTTTGTGTCCATTGCGGCGGCTGCGGCGTCCCCGGAGCGGGTCGCTGGACTGGTGGCAGCGGGGTGTTCGGCGCGTCCCGTGCACGGGTGGGCGAACATGTACCGGATTCCTGCCGTCTTGTTGGAGCGGCTTCCGGACCGGGGACAGTCGGTCAATGAGCGTTTCCACCGGTGGACGCTGCCTGCGGAGGCTGCTGAAGCAGTGTTGGACGGCGGGCTGGCGATGGAGGTGGGGCGTGCGGTGATCGACGAGATCACCGACTTGGACGTGTTGACGTTGTTGTCCTCTTACCCGGGGACGGTGTGGCTGATCAACGGGGCGCGGGACCATTTCCGTATCCACGAGAAGCTGTTTGTGGACGCGTGCGTGGACGGGCGGCTGCTGGTGGTGCCGCGTGCCGGCCACATGGTGAACTTGGAGCAGCCCACGCTGTTTACCCGGTTGGTGATGGATGCGGCGGATGCGGTGGCGTGCCGCACGGCCGCGCAGGGCAACGCCACGGAATCGGGGATGTGACGCAATCGTTGTGGACCTTGCCCTGGGGTGGTTGGACGCTGATTGGGACAACGGGGGTGTGCTGGGGCGGGAGGCGTGCCGTGTTCCCGTGGGGTTGCCGGTGTCGGGCCGGGGCAGCGGGGCGGTGGATGGCTCCGAGAGGTCTGGAGACGCTCTATGTTGCTTACTCGTGAACGAAATCCTGGAATGTGGCCCGCATCCTCAGGGGGTGCGTCCGTTCCCTGATGACGGGCGGCGGCATCTGGGGCGGCTGGAAGCGGTGTTGCATCGCCGCTGGCCTGCCGGGACTATCCCCTCTCCGCGCATTCTCGACCATATGGACGCGTTGTCGCGGCTTCCTCCCGCCATCGTTGACCGGGTGGTGGAAGAGGTCAACGGGATCTACATCGGGGAAGGGTCCGTTGCTGACCTGAATTGTTTCAACCATTTGCGTGGGGTGTCGACTGATCCCGACGACCCGCAGGCCCCCACGTTCGACCGGCTTGCCGGGATCTACCGTTTCGGTTTCCTGGTGTTGGGTAGTAGCCCGCACACGTCGGTGTCCCTGGTGTTCCACGAGATCGGGCACGCGTTGGATGTGGCCGACCGAATGATGTCGGAGACCCGCCAGTGGCGGGACCTGCACGACGCGTGCGTCCCCCACCTGGTGGAGGAGTACTGGCACCGGCGCCACGAATGGTGGGCGGAGTGCTTCGCGATCACGCTGGCCCGCAAGGAGCACGTGCTCGTGACCATGCTGGGCGGCCAGGTGGATCTGGCGTACGCGATCGTGGAATATTTCCACACCTACTACGGGGTTTATGGGGTGATGGCGTGAATCGCGTGAAAGCGGTCCGCTACCCGGATGGCAGCCTGCGGGTTCCGGTCAGCTACGTGGACCGTTCCGAACCGGCATTGGGCTGTGGGACAACGGTGCTGCGCCCAGGGGATGCTGCCTACGACGACTATGCGCGGCACGCTATCTCGGTGGACGAGTATGAGGCGCTGCACCGGGACGATCCTGCTTCCTCGGCGCGGTTGCGCGCTGACTTTCAGCGGCGGTATGCCCGCGACCACGGTGGTTCGTCTGACTGAGTGGTGGCCGAGTGGGGAACCCCGCCGGGACCGCTGCCGGGCGCGGCAGGCCGTGGCTAGGGTCAAGTCATGGCCGACAGCGAGTTGGAGTTTTTCGACAGCCTGCCGCGGACCCGGGGTGCGGCGAGTGCGTTGCTGCGCGACGAGGCGGGGCGGGTCCTGCTGGTCAAGCCCACCTACCGGCCCGGGTGGGGGCTGCCGGGCGGGGTGATTGAGATGGGGGAGTCTCCGCGGGAGGCGTGTTTGCGGGAATGCTCCGAAGAGCTCGGGTTCACCCCCCAGTTGAGTGGGCTGGTGTGTGTGGACTGGCTACCTGCCCAGGCGAGCCCGGACCGGCGGCCAGCGACCGTGTTCGTGTTCGGTGGTCTGCTGCGTCCCGGCCAGTTTGAGGCGGTGCGGCTGCCCCCCGACGAACTCAGCGACGCGCATTTAGTGGAGCCGGAGCGGATCGGCGACTATCTTCCCGAGCCGCAGGCGCGCCGGGTCGCGGCGTGTGTGGCGGGCACTGGCTCCACGGTCCGCTACTTGGAATACGGGCATCCGGTGCAGTGGGCGTGACCTAGTCCACGCCGGGGAGGCGCAGGGCGGCCTGTGCGGCCTGGTGGGCCGCGTTCTGCAGGTGGGCTTCTGCGGCACGGGCCCGTTCCGTCAGTTCGGCAAGCTCGCGGACCGCGACCTCGTCAGCGGCGGTCGCAGCCAACAGGTCCCGCAGTTCTTCCTGTTCCGCGATCAGGCGGCGCAGGGTCGCCACACGCTGCCACGCCTGCTCGGCTTCACTGACCCGGGTGGCGTAGTCCTCGAGGGCAGCCACCCGGTCGGCCACGGACTGGTGGATGGCCTGCAGGGCGCGTTTCCGGTCGTCCAGCAGCATGGCGATCGTGGTGTCGTCGCCGTGGCTGGGGGTGGGGCGGGACCGCAGCTCGGTGAGGCTGCGCAGGGCGCGAGCAGTCTCCCACAGTTGACGGGGCAGCACCGCGGTGTTGAGGGCGACGTCGAGGATGTCGTCGCGGACGACGTGCGCGCTGGTGATCGTGGCCACGGCGCGTTGGGCACGCGCGAGGAGTGCGGCTGCTTCTTCGTCAAGATCGTCGGCGGTCACATAGTGGTCGCGGTAGCGGTCGCGGAGCTGACGCGCAGCGCGCTGGGGGTCGCGTCGGGGGGCGAGGAGGGCGACGAGCAGGATGCCTGCTCCGATGAGGAGGACGGCGGCGGCCACGAACACGAACACGCGCGCCAGGAGACGCATGCCTACCAGCAGCACGAGCAGGGTGATGACGACGGTGGCCACCGGGTGGTCGGCGATGGGCTGGGGCAGCAGGGTTCGGCGGTGTTCCGCCGGTGGGGTGTCCTGGGGTGGGTGGAGCGCGGTTTCAAGCTGGGTGCGTGCCTTCTCAGGCAGGTCGGGGTCGATGACCGGGTGTGGGCGGGACACGTCGTTCACGTGGACTCTTTCCGTGATGGGGTCGGGTAACTCCTATTCTTCCCCCGGGTGATGGGCGGGCGCCGCAGCATGGTGGACCGCGGCGGAGCGGAAGGGGGCATGCGGGAGAGCGTCACGCTGCGGCACGGGCAGCAGGCCCCCTTTTTTTGCTGAAGACGCTGCGTCGGCTGCCGGAAGGGTGTGGTGGTGTGGCACGGTCCTTCCTCTCAGCGGCGTGGCTGGTTTCCCCTCACGTGCGCGCGTGGGTATGGCACGCCCGCCCCGTGGCCGCGTCCTTCGCGGGTGGTGGATGGCTGCGCGGGGCGCGCAGCGGCCGTCCACCACCCGGTCACAGCAGGGGGCTGCGGGGCGGGGTTGGTCAGCCGCTGCGGGCACTCGTCCGGTGCGGATGGGTTAGGCGTTGTCGAACAGTTCCAGGTAGTGCTCTTTGCCGAACATGCGGGCCGTGTCGATGGCGGAAGGCTGTCCGAGGGTGGGGTCGGCGCCGTGGGCGAGCAGGGTTTTCACCACGGCGTCTTCGTCTTTGAACACGGCCCCGGCGAGTGGGGATTGACCGCGGTCGTTGAGCCGGTTGACGTCGGCCCCGTGTCGGCACAGGCACTCCACCGTGTCGGCGTGACCGTAGTAGGCGGCCAGCATCACGAGGGTGTCGCCCTGGTCGTTGGTGAGGTTGGCGGGAACTCCAGCGCGAATGTAGGCGTCGAGGGACGCGGTGTCGCCGGCGCGCGCCAACGCGAAGATCGTCGTCGCGAGTTCCACGACCTGGGGGTCGATGCCCTCCGGGTCGGCAGCGTGCGGACTCTCCATAGGTCCAGCCTAGAACGCGGGAGGGCACCGGTGGGCGCAACCACAGCCGGGCCGGGCGGGTGCCGCAGCAGCCGGGGGAAAAACACGGCATCCACGATCGACCCATTAAAGGTGTTTTGTCGGTAAAGTGCTCGTGATTTTTGAGAGGAGACCTCCCCCGTGCGACATTTCTTTGGTTTTGTCTTCGGGTTGTTGTTGGGACCGGTGCTTCTCGTGGCGGGCGGATGGGTGACGCCGCGGGTAGGCGCGCTGGTGAACTCCACGCGAGGGTTTTTTGGTCCCAGTGAATTCCTCACTCTCGCCGCGCTGATGGTGTTGGCGCTGGTGGTTGCGCTGGTGTTGGTGCCCCCGAAACTGACTCCGCTGATTCCGGGAATGGCGGGAGTGGTATTAACGGGGGCGACAGTCGCCCACGTTTTGCAGCCGAAGTGGGCGGATCAGGTGTTTGCCCCGCTGACTGTGCCGGGCTTGGGCGTGGTCCAGCTTCCCGGGGAAGAAGGGGTGCGGGCCCTATTGGAGGCTGGATTGGTGCTGCCGTTAGCGGTCGCGTTCCTCATTCCGCTGTTTTTCCCGTCGCGGTGGCGGAGCTATCGGCCGCGTGGCGCGCACGCGGCCGAGGCAGACGTAGACGACGAGGGGTTCGCGGCCCTGTTGGACGATAGGGACGACGAGCCGATCTCCCGGCCGGTCTGACCCCAGCAAGTCTGCGGGCTCCCGTCCACCCTCAACGTGGTGGCCTAGGAGGGCGGGCGGGAGCCTGCGTGTGACCGCGAAGGGTTACCGCCAACTGGGCCCCCACCCGGAACTGTCGGACACCCCGGGTGGGAGGGGCGGCAGCAGGGTGGAGCCGGGCGCGTCGCGGTGGGACGTGTCGTCCTCGCTGTCTTCGTCCGGGTCACTAGTGGTGCGGGCCGCGTCGTAGGCGGCGAGCAGCTCGTCGGTGAGGACCGGGATGTGCTCGGTTTGGGGTAGCTGGTCGTGTGCGGCCTGCTCGTTGTCGGCGGGTGAATCCTGCAGGGGCGGGGTTTCGACGGCTGTGGGAGAGGATGCGGTGGGGTGGTCGGTGTCCTCTCCGCGGTCAGCGAGGGGGTCGACGCTGGCCGGGGCGTCAGCTGCCGGCTGGGGTTCAGCGGGGCGGGGGGCAGCAGGCTCGGTCTCCTGCCACCACGGCGATGGGGCGGGGGCAGCCTCTTCCCCAGGGGTGTCCGCTGCCGCTGGCAGTGCGGGGGTGTCGTCCTCGGGTTCCACGAGCGACCACCAGTGGGCGGCCTCCGCAGGGTCGAGTTCCTCCACCACCCACAGGTCTGCTTTCACCAGCGGGTAGATGCGTCCCGCGTTCCAGGAGCGCGGATAGGTTTGCTCTTCGAGGATGAGGACGCGTTCCCCGTTCAGCAGGGGAATGTCGGCGGGAACCCCTTCGTTCCACACCCAGCTGCCGTCAGAACCCACCAGGTTCCACCAGCCGTGGACGATTTTTGCTTGCGGATCAGGGTCGGAGTCGCGGAAGGCCGCCACCCACCGCGGATCCGGTCGCCGCCCAGGCAGTCCGCGGCCCTCCTCCCCGATCAGCGCATCCGCGAGCAGGGTGTGCAGTTGGAAGTTGTCGGCGATCCCTTCGAACCGCACCCGAAAACCGCGGCGGGTGCCCCGGTCCAACACGAGCGCTGACGACACCTCGTCCATGCGCAGCAAAGCCACAACCTCGCTGAACTCGGCAAGGTGGGCTGACAGTTGCGCAGCGATCGCCAACAAGTCACCGTGGAGCTCGGGGTCGCTGCGCACGGCGGCGCGCACCTGCGCGGAGCTCAGCATGGTTTTCGCGGACAGCCCGTAGCGGCGTGCCGTCCACCAGCACAGGGTCGCTACAGGGGCAGAGTCCCCCAGCACGGCGGCGACCCTGGTTTCGTCGGCTGCGGTGACCTGGTCGGGATCGGGTGGGTCGCCGTCCCCCACCTTGTCCCAGGCGTGCAGGAACATGCCTGCGGCTCGCCCGGTTTCACGTAGCAGACGCAGTACTTCGATCCCCGTGTTCCCCGGCGAGGTTCCCATTTCCACCAGGGCGCCCGCCACAACGGTCAGGTCGGCTTCGATTCCCGGACCAACGTGGTGTCCAGAAAAGATCGGCCCCAACGCCTCCAGGGCAATCTCCCGTTCGGAGACCGGAACGTGGGAGGCGAGCTCATAGACCCGACCCACCGCAGGGCCGAAACGCTGCGGGTCACCCAGGAGGGAAGCGTCGATCAGTTCCTGAAAGGCGGCACGAAAAGCATCGATCACCTGGGCATTTTTCCACATTTCGGGCACGGTACGGTCACAGCCCCCATCCGATCGCGGTGGTGTCAGCCACCGGTGTGCGGCAGGATGCGCAAGGTGCGCGTGCCACCGATCTGCCACGCACCGGTGTGCATCCCGTGGTCCTGATCCCCATCATGACTCACCCTCCCGTCAGGGCGGTGAGCCGTCCTGGTGACCGGATGATCGCATACGGCCCCCGGAAGCGCTATGCCTCACAAAGCCAGGCCGGTGCGCAGCGCCGCCCAGATCTCCCCGGGGGAAGCCAACAGCCCCAACAGCACGGCTGATCCCACGAACGCGCACCCGAACAGGGCCGCAGCCACCCGGCGGCGCAGCAGGGCCGCCCACACAGTGCCGACCAGCGGCACCCCAAGACCGCACCCCAGCAGCCAGACAAGAGCCCACGCTCCTTGCCGCCGCGCCTGATCGGTCACGTCGTCCAACAGGACCGTCACCGATGCCATCACCCCCATCAACGCGGTCAACGAGCCCAGCACCCACACCACGACCAGCAGACTCCACACCAGCATCGGCCAGCGCGGCGGCTCGTCCACCCGCAGCGGGGTGCGGCTCACCTTGAGGGGAGGCGTGGCGTGGGTGCGCGACGCGGCAGGGCGGCGGGCCCGGGTTTTCTTGCGTTTCTTCGGTGCCATGCGGATCCTCCGGCCACAACAAACACGCGGGGCGTGGGTGTCTTGCGGTTGGCCACCCTAAACGGGATACGCGTGCGGGCACGAACACACCGCCCCAGGCCCAGGCACGAAACCTCCCCTGCTGTAGCGGCCGGGGCACGCAGTGCGATAGGAAATTGACCACCCCGGGACGGCCCCCGGGGATCCCCACAACGAAAGAGAGCACCCATGGTCGTGCAACAGTGTCTGCGGCCCGCCGTCGTACTGGCTGCCAGCAGTCTCGTCTTCACCGCCGGATGCGGCACGTCCTCCCCGGAACCTGCCCCACCGTCCGAGCCTTCCCCCAGCTCCACAGCATCAGTGAACCCCCTGGAAAACCCCGTACTGGAAGGGGACGCCGCAGAAGGGGCCCGCTCAGCCGCCGACACCTACCTGGAAGCCGTGCGCACCGGAGACGGCCAAGTCGGCTGCTTTGTGCTCACCGAAGACGCCCGCGCCGCCCTCATCGAATCCGCCACCGCGGAACTCGCCGCCTCCGACGACAGCCCCGTGGACTGCGCCACCGCGTTCCACACCATCCTCGCCAACCCCGCCACCACCGCCCACGTGGACACCGTGGAGCTCTCCGCGGACGGCACCACCGCGACCGTGCACGTGACCTCCACCGGCACCCCGGACACCACCACGCTCACCCTCGTCAACACGGGTGGGGCGTGGCTCGTCGACGACCCCTCCCCACTGTGATCTTCATCGACCACCCGCACCCCGCCGCAGGCTCCCCCCGGGCCGCGGCGGGGTTTTTGGTTGTTTCCCACAAACTGCGGGGGCGCAGCCTCAGCTAGGCGCACCATGGCATTGCCGTCCGGTATACGGGAGGGTGGAACACTGCCGGGGCCGTGGTGCCGCGGCAGGTACACCGTTGATCGACCAGAAGGGCCCGGTGGGGTGTTCAACCGTATCGCCATCGTCAACCGTGGTGAAGCCGCTATGCGGCTTATCCATGCCGTACGGGACATCGCCGCAGAGACCGGGACGCGGATCGAAACGGTCGCCCTGTACACCGATGTTGACCGCACCGCCGCCTTCGTCCGTGAAGCCGACATCGCCTACGACCTCGGTCCCGCGTCCGCACGTCCCTACCTCAACTTGGAAGTGCTGCAGCGTGCGCTCGTCGACACCGGCGCTGATGCCGCCTGGGTCGGCTGGGGGTTTGTCGCGGAAGACCCCGCTTTCGCGGAACTGTGCGAACAGCTCGGAGTCACCTTTATCGGCCCCAGCCCGCACGCGATGCGGCAGCTCGGCGACAAGATCGGCGCGAAACTCCTCGCCGAACAAGTCGGAGTGCCCGTGGCCCCGTGGAGCCGCGGCCCCGTCACCACCCTCGATGAGGCCATCGCTGCGGCCCGCACCATCGGCTATCCGCTGATGCTGAAAGCCGCCGCCGGCGGGGGCGGGCGCGGCATCCGCATCATCACCACCGAAGCCGAGCTTGTCGACACCTATGAGCGGGCCCGCCAGGAAGCAGCCCGCGCCTTCGGCAGCGACACCGTGTTCTTGGAAAGCCTGGTCACCGGCGCCCGCCACGTGGAAGTGCAGGTGATCGCCGACGGCCAAGGCACCGCCTGGGCACTGGGGGTGCGCGACTGCTCTGTGCAGCGCCGCAACCAGAAAATCATCGAAGAATCCGCGTCCCCCGTGCTCAGCCCTGTGCAGGCCGCCGACCTGAAAGCCGCCGCGGAACGCCTCGCTCTTGCTGTCGGCTACCGGGGTGCCGCCACCGTCGAATTCCTCTACCGGCCCGACGACAAACTCTTCGCGTTCCTGGAAGTCAACACCCGCCTGCAGGTCGAACACCCCATCACCGAAGCCACCACCGGATTCGACCTGGTCAAAGCCCAACTGTGGGTGGCCAGCGGCGGCAAACTCGAAGGGGAGCCCCCCATCGAGCAGGGGCATGCCATCGAAGCACGGCTGAACGCGGAAGACCCCGACCGGGACTTCGCGCCCTCCCCCGGCCGGATCGTGCACCTGGAACTCCCCACCGGGCCAGGCATCCGTGTGGACACCGGGTTCACGGAAGGGGACGTCATCCCCTCCGACTTCGACTCGATGATCGCGAAGATCATCGCGCACGGCCGTGACCGCGAGGAAGCGTTGAGCCGCCTGCGCCGCGCCCTCGCCCACACCACCGTCCTCATCGAAGGCGGCACCACCAACAAAAGCTTCGTCCTCGACCTGCTCAACCAGCCGGAGGTGGTCAACGCCACCGCAGACACCGGCTGGATCGACCGGGTCCGCAGCGAAGGCCGCCTGGTCAGCCACACGCATTCCGCGATCGCCCTGATCGCCGCCGCGATCGAAGCCTACGAAGAAGAGGAACGCGTCGAACAGCAGCGGCTGTTGACCACCGCGTTCGGCGGCCGCCCCCAAGTCCAGCACGACAGCGGCCAACCACTCGACCTCAAACTCCGCGGCACCACCTACCGGCTGCGAGTGGCCCGCGTCGGCGCCCACCGGTTCCGCGCCGCCATTGACACCGGTGGCGTGGTGCGCACCGCTGATGTGGAACTGGACCGGTTCGGCCCGCACAGTGGACGTATCACCGTCAACGGCACCCGCTACCGGCTCCTGACCGGCACCCACGGGCCCACGTTCCTCGTCGAAGTCAACGGGGTCACCCACCGGGTCAGCCGGGACGAAGGCGGCGTGCTGCGCTCCCCCACACCCGCCCTGGTGGTCGCCACCCCGGTCGCCGTGGACGCGGAGGTGGAGGCCGGCGACCCCGTGCTGGTCGTGGAAAGCATGAAAATGGAAACGGTGCTGCGCGCACCGTTCAAAGCCCGCGTCAAAGAATGCCTGGTCACCGTGGGCACCCAGGTGGAGTCCGGCGCACCCTTGATGCGGCTGGAACCGCTCAGCGACACCACCACAGCCGACCAGGATGCCGCCCCGCCCGTGAACGTGGACCTGCCGGAAGCCCTCGAACCGGTCCCCGCGCACGTGCGAGCCCAACGCAGCATCACCGACCTGCGTAACCGGCTTTTGGGTTTCGACCCGGACCTGTGCGACGACCAGCACACCCTCAACAACTATCTGACGGCCCGCGCTGAGGCGCTCGCTGAAGGCCATTCGCTGCTCGCCGACGAACTGCGTCTCCTCACCGTGTTCGCGGACCTGGCGGAACTCAGCCGCAACCGGCCTGCCAGCGACGACAGCCACAGCCACGTGCCCAGCGCCCGCGAACACTTCCACACCTACCTGCAAAGCCTGGACGTGGAACGCGCCGGCCTGCCCGACACGTTCCAAACCAAACTCGCGACCGCTCTCGCCCACTACGGAGTCACGGATCTGGAACGCTCTCCCGAGCTGGAAGCCGCCGTGTTCCGGATCTTCCTCGCCCAGCAGCGCGCCTCCCACGACGCGGCGATCATCACCGCGCTGCTGCGCACCTGGCTGCAGGAACCACCCCCGCCCGCCGCGTTGCACGAACCCGTCGGCTTGGCGTTGGAACGGCTGGTGGCAGCCACCCAGGTTCGCTTCCCCGCCATCGCCGACCTGGCCCGCGGCGTCGTGTTCGCCTGGTTCGCCCAGCCGCTGCTGCGCCGCAACCGCGCCCGCGTCTACGCCAACGTCCGTCAACACCTGCGGTATTTGGACGCCCACCCCAACGCCCCAGACCGGGCCGAACGGATCGCGGACATGGTGCGCAGCACCGAACCGTTGGTGCGGCTGCTCGGCCAACGACTCGTCCGCGACGACCGCGACAACACGGTCATGCTGGAAGTGCTGGCTCGCCGCTACTACGGCAACCGGGCGCTGCGTGACGTCCACACCCACCGGACCCCCGGGTGCGCGTTCGTGGTGGCCCAGCGCACCGACTCGTGTGTGATCTCAGCCGCGGCCCGGTTTGACACGGTCGACGACGCGCTGCGGGAACTCGCCCGCCTCGCCGACGGGCACGCCACCGTCGACGTCGACATCTACCTGGCCTGGCAGGAACAGCCGGACACGTTCGACGCGATGGCGGAGGAACTCAGCGCCCGCATCAACGCGCACGTGCTGCCCCCGCAGGTGCGGCGGGTGACCACCACCGTGGCGGGCCGGGACGGCGCGGTCATGCACCACCACTTCACATTCCGCCCCACCGACTCCGGGTTCGCTGAGGAGCGGCTGATCCGCGGCCTGCACCCGCAGATCGCGCACCGGCTGCAACTGGAACGGTTGAGCAAATTCCACCTGACCCGGCTGCCGTCCGCAGACGAAGAGGTGTACCTGTTTGAGTGCGTGGCCCGCGACAACCCCGCCGATCGGCGGCTGGTCGCGTTCGCGCAAATCCGGGACCTGACCGCGCTGCGTGACCACGACGGACGCCTGGTCGCGCTCCCCACCGCCGAGGACGTGGTGGCGACCTGCCTGGATTCGATCCGCCGCGCCCGCTCCCGCCAGGCCGCACCCCAACGGTTCCCCACCAACCGGATCACCCTGTATGTGTGGCCGCCCAGCGACCTGACCCGCGCTGAACTGGAAACGCTCGTGGAACGGGTCCTGCCCACCACAGCGGGCGCCGGACTGGAAGAAATCCTGTTCCTGGCCCGGCAACGCCACCCGCACACTGGAGCGCTCACCCCGATCGCGGTCCGCATCACCTTTGACGCGGCGGGCGGCACCACGCTGACCGTGGGTGAACCCCCCACCGAGCCGATCGAACCGATCGACGACTACCGGCAGAAAGTGCTGCGTGCCAGCAGCCGCAACACCGTCTACCCTTACGAGCTGACCGACCTGCTCGGCGAATTCCAGGAATACGACCTGGACGACACCCACACCCTGGTGCCCGTGGACCGGCCGAAAGGCCGCAACACGGCGGGCATGGTGGTCGGCGTGGTCACCACCCCCACCGCGCTGCACCCGCAAGGGGTGACCCGCGTCGTGCTGCTGGGGGATCCCACCAAGTCGCTGGGCGCGTTGGCGGAACCCGAATGCCGCCGCGTGATCGCTGCCCTCGACCTGGCGGAACGCATGCAGGTGCCCGTGGAGTGGTATGCCCTGTCCTCGGGGGCGCGCATCTCCATGGAATCCGGCACCGAAAACATGGACTGGGTGGCTGCGGCCCTCAAACGGATCGTGGAATTCACCCAAGCCGGCGGGGAAATCAACATCGTGGTTGCGGGCATCAACGTCGGCGCCCAACCGTATTGGAACGCCGAAGCGACGATGCTCATGCACACCAAAGGCATCCTGGTGATGACCCCGGACTCGGCGATGGTCCTCACCGGCAAACAGTCGCTGGACTTCTCCGGCGGCGTGTCCGCGGAAGACAACTTCGGGATCGGCGGATACGACCGGGTGATGGGCCCCAACGGGCAAGCCCAATACTGGGCGCCGAACCTGCTGGCGGCCCGCGACATCCTCATGGAACACTACGCCCACACCTACATCGCGCCCGGGGAGACAACACCGCGCCGCGCCCCCACCAGCGACCCCGTGGACCGGGACATCCGCACCTTCCCGCACCAGGTGGACGGCAGCGACTTCGCCACGGTGGGCGACATCTTCTCCGCGGAAACCAACCCGGACCGTAAGAAACCGTTCGACATTCGCACGGTCATGCGCGCGGTCTGCGACCAAGACCACCCGGTGCTGGAACGCTGGGCGGGCATGGCGGACGCGGAAACCGCTGTGGTCTACGACGCGCGTCTCGGCGGCATCCCGGTCTGCTTGATCGGGATTGAATCCCGTTCGATTCCGCGGCGCGGCTTCCCCCCCACCGACGGTCCCGACACCTACACTGCGGGCACCCTGTTTCCGCAGTCGTCGAAGAAGGTGGCCCGCGCCATCAACGCGGCCAGCGGCAACCGTCCTCTCGTGGTGTTGGCGAACCTGTCCGGGTTCGACGGCTCTCCTGAGTCGATGCGGAAACTCCAACTGGAGTATGGGGCGGAGATCGGCCGCGCCATCGTGAACTTCCGCGGCCCCATCGTGTTCTGCGTGATCTCCCGCTACCACGGTGGCGCGTTCGTGGTGTTCTCCAAGGCCCTCAACCCGAACATGACCGTGCTGGCCGTGGAAGGCTCGTTCGCGTCCGTGCTCGGCGGCGCCCCGGCGGCCGCGGTGGTGTTCTCCCGCGAAGTGGACGCCCGCACCGCAGCCGACCCGCGGGTCCGCGACTTGGAAGCCCAAGTGGCGGCAGCGTCCGGCACCCTGCGGGCCACGCTCACCGCCGAGTTGGAGGAGCTGCGCGCCACGGTCCGCACCGAAAAACTCGGGGAAGTGGCCGCAGAGTTCGACCGCATCCACGACATTCAACGCGCGGTGCGAGTCGGTTCGGTCGACGAGGTGATTCCCGCCGCCGAGTTGCGGCCCCGCATCATCGCAGCGATCGAAGCCCGACTCTCCTAGCCGCACACCCTCGTAGGGGGGTGGACACGGCACGTGTCCACCCCCCACCTTTCTCTGCCAGGGGCCTGGTCGCAGGCGGCAACAAACCCCTGCGTCAACGACGGTGCGATCATCCAGGACACGGGGCACCCCGCTGAACCGTCCCGGCAGATCCACGGTTCCCCGCCCAGCCCTACCCTGGGGCCGGGTCAGGCCAGTCGCGGGCCTGGGCCCACACGTGCGCAAACCCCGCCAAGGCCCGCAGCTCAGCCATCGTGCGAGCCGCAGACTCCACCAGCGACGGCGCACACACCACCACAGCCACCGCTTGGGCCCGCGACAACGCCACCGTCAACCGGTTGCGGGACAGCACAAACTCCATGCCCCGAGGTGCTTCCCGCGCACTCGACACCGTCATCGAACACACCACCACGGGCGCTTCCTGGCCCTGAAACCGGTCCACCGTGCCCACACGCACCGCTTCCAGCCCGGCTTCCGCCAACGCTGCCCGCAACGCACGCACCTGCACATTAAACGGGGCCACCACCATAATGTCGCTGCCCTGCAACGGCCGCGGCGGCCGCCCCGGCTCACACCACTCCCGCCCCACCAACTGCGCGACCACCTCAACCACAGCCCGCACCTCCTCAGGGCTGTGCGTGCTGCGCCCCTGGTGCGCCACCACCTTGCGGTACACGCCCGCCTCCACCCCGGCTAGGCCACGCAACGCCGCATCAGGGTGGGCACTGAGCCGCCCCTGGTAGGCCAAGTGGGACACCACCGTGCACACCCCCGGATGCATGCGACGGGTGTGCGCCAGAAAATAGCCGTAGGCGGGGTCGATAATGTCGGCGTCCCCCACCACGTGTTCCAACGCGGACCGGTCCGCGCCCGCCGCGTGTACCCCCTGCACCACGTGCGGCAACTGTTGAGGATCCCCCAACAGCACCAGCGAACGAGCCGCAGCCGACACCGCGACCGCATCCGCAAGCGCAAACTGCCCGGCCTCGTCGATGAGCAGCACATCCACCCCCAGGCCACGCATCTGCGGGTGCGTAAAGTTCCACGCGGTTCCCCCCACCAGGTATCCACCCTCCTGGCGGTGGCACCACTGCACCAAGTCCCGCACCTGCCTGGGCTGCTCCCACGGCACACGTCTATCAGGAGACACTCCTGATGGGCGTTTCGCACACGGCACCCCCACCCCGGCCTCCGCTGCGGCACGCACCGCCGCGCGCAGCACGTTCTCGATCGCCTGATGGCTGGTCGCACACACCCCCACCCGGAGGCCACGACCCACCAAGTGGGTGATCAGCCGCGCAGCAAGATAGGTTTTCCCCGCTCCCGGCGGGCCCTGCACCGCCAGATAGGAGTTGTCCAACGCGTCCACCGCGGCAAGAACCGCAGCAACCGTGTCCCCACCGAAGTCGCCCGGATCCGGCAGCGCACCCCCGCCGCGCAGCCGCGGCGGAACCCGGCGCAGCAGATCCACCCCCGCCATCTGAGGCGGACGGGGAAGAGCCGCGGCGACACGTTCCGCTACCTCCCACAACGCTTCGTCTTTCGGTGTAGACCGCACCGGGGCCCCCGGCAGCACCGCCAGCGGCTGCCGGTCATGCTCCGCACCCACGTCTGCTTTCTCCACCACCACCAGCCGGTCGGCCGCAGCCTCCACCACCGTTGCCGGCACCGCCTCCGCCCCCTGGCCGGCCACCCCCGGGTACAACAGTCGCACCTGGTCACCCACCCCAAAAGGATGCAGCCGGCGGGGATCCGCGCCCACCTCCACGTGCCGCGCCGCTTTACGCTGCCGCCCCTGCGGGGGCACCCACGCATGAGCGCGCACCCACAACGGCACCACACAGTCCGCATCCGCTTCCAACTCTTCGACCGGGGCGGACAGGCGGCGGAAAAAATCCCACCACAACGGGGCTTCTTCCCGCCGGTAATAGCCGAGCAGCGCACTCAGCACATCCCAGGCGTCCTGGTCCTCACCCCGCCCTTCCCCTGCCGCGGGCCCCGCCAACGCTTCAGTCAAAGACCGGATCCGCTCCTCCACTGCGGCCCGCCGGGCCGCAGCCTGCTCCTGCTGGCCGGGGTCCACCCCCACCGTTTCGGGGGGTGCAGGTCGAGCCACGATCCCATGGTCGACCCGGAGTTTTTCCAACCAGTCACGCAGCCGCGCCACCGACACGCACTCGCGGCGCACCTGGGCAGCAAGCGCCTCCTGCACAGCCTGCGCCTGCCGGGAATCCCCCGCCCGGCAGGCGCGACGGTAGGCGGCATACCCGTCGGGCTGCGACTCGCCCCCACCCCACCGTTGAGCATCGTCACCCAAGTAGAGGGGTTCAAGCGCCGACAACGCATAGGAGCGTTGGGACACCCGCACGCTTTTCTTCACCACATCAGACAAGTCCACACACCGGCGCTGCCGCAGCAGGTCATCCACTTCGGCTTCCCGCACCCCCAGCGAAGCAGCGAACGCGGCAAGCCGGCTCGCCCCCTGCGGGGTGTAACAGTACAGGTGAGCCTCCCCGTCAGCGCGCAACTGGCCGCTCACAAAATCCACGAACGCAGCGAACGCGACCCGCTCTTCGGCACGGTCGTGCGCCCACCACACACAGTGCCGCTCCTCACTGGGAAGGTACGCGCCCCACAGGAACGCCAACTCCCCGTCGTCGCCCACCGGGGTGGTGGCCACGGTGAACACCACGTCCCCAGCCGAGGGGGCAGGCAGCAGCACCAGCCCGTCCTCGGCATACACGGTGGCGAACACGCGCCCCGTCGGGTTGTCTGCGGTGCGGGTGGCGTCCTGGCGGACTTGCAGCGCCGCCTGTTCCCGCAACCGGGTATAGGTGCGGCGCGCCAACAGCGGCGGCCGCTGCTCCTCCCCAGCGCGGGCAAGCGCGTCAATCGTGGTGATTCCCGCGGCTTGAAGTTTCACGATCTGATCACCGCGGATGCCCGCCACCAAGCTCACATGCCGGTCCCGGGCCCGCCCTTGGGCACACCACGTCGCAAACCCGCACGTTTCACAGGCCGGGCACGGCTCCCCCCACACCGGGGAAGGCAGTTCGGGGGGTGCGGCGAGCCGCCGTATCAGCCGGTCCTGCGCCACCCCCACCAGGGGAACGTAGTCGCTGACCCGCAGCGCATGATGCCCATTCTCTGAGCGCACATGCAGAAACTCGGGAGCCTGCGGGAGGGTGTCAGCCAGCATGGTGGCGCACGCCGCAAGCTCCACAATGGTTCGCGGGGTGGCGTGCCCCACCGCCTGCCACGGCTCATACCCGGCAGGCACACCCTCCCGGCAGGCCCCGGTTTCCGGGTCCACCGTGGTCGCGATGAGGAAGTCGACCTGCCCGAACAACAGCACCCCCGGCTGGATCGGCGCGACCACCACACCGTGGTGGATGACCGGAACCCGGTCCCGGATCGCTTCCCGGGTCGCCTGAGCAGCGACGTGCACCTCGTCGAGGACAGGGCGCGGCGGTGCGACGGTGGCCACCGCATCACCGCCGAAGAGCGCGCGAAGCCGCCGTAGCTCCGCCTCCACCAGCTCTTCGCGGGCCTCCCCGGCGAGCGGGTCAACAATCTGAGGGGTGGGAGCGCCCTCCTGATGCGCGGCCCGCGCCTGGTGCAGCACGCTGCGGTGCGGGCACTCCACCACATCCACAAGGTCGGCAGGGGAAACCACCCACACTGGTCCGGCACGGAACACTGGCCCCTCCCCGCAAGCAAAGTCCTGCTCGCGGGCATTCTGCCACGCCCCGCCCGGTCGGCTCGGCCCCGCAGCCGAAGGCGAACAGGGCTGTCGCCGTCCCCACGACAGGAGGAACGCGACAGCCCTGGCGAGAACAGGTCAGCTTTCGATGGCGACGTGGCGGGGCCGCTCATGCGCACTCTTCGGAGCGGTCACCGTCAGCACACCGTTGTCGAGTTTGGCGCGCACCCCTTCAGCGTCGATCTCCCCGGGCAGCACCGTGCGGTATTCGAACTCCCCGTAGCGGCGCATCCGCCGGTGGGCGCGCACCCCTTCTTTTTCTTGCTCCTCCACCTTCCCGGAGATGATCAGCTCGTTCCCGCTGACCTGAATGTTGATGTCGTCCTTGGACATCCCCGGGACTTCAGCTTCCACAATGTAGGACTTGTCGTCTTCCAACAGGTCCGCAAACGGTGTCCACGTGGTGGGAGAGATGATCGGCTCACCGAACGCGGACTCCAACAGCCGCCCCATCCGGTCGTAGAGTTCCTCAAACTCGGGGAACGCGCCCCACTGGGTGGGAATCAGCCGTTCCCGACGGCGGGTCACGGGAAGCGCCATCGCGATCACCTTCCTGTTCGGTGCCGAAAGAATCCTTGAGCTGCGGGCAGCCCACTGCGGGCCCGCGGTGGACGCGTCTACCACGTACCGCACCCGTTACACGCCCCACATCCCGGCCTTTACCAGTGATCTTGGTGGTGATGGCGGTACAGGAATTCAGCCCACGACCCGCCACGACACGCGGACCACCCCCTGGTCGAGGGAAGCGATCGCGGAAAACGCTGCAGTGCTCAAATCCAGACACCGCCCCGCCACATAAGGGCCCCGGTCGTTGATCCGCACGGTCACGCTCCGCCCGGTAGCCGTGTTGGTGACTTCCACCATGGTGTGAAACGGCAAAGTGGGGTGTGCCGCGGTCAACTGTGTGGGATCGAAGATCTCCCCGGACGCGGTCGGCTGCGGATCCCCATACATTGAGGCCAAACACTGTCCAGATTGCCCCGCATCGGGGTGTTCGGGAAGGCGGGATGCCGCCACCTCCACCGTGCGACTCCGCACCCCTTCAGCCACCGCCCGCTGCTGCCTGGCGCGGGCCGCCTCCCCACCCGCCTCCACCCCGGCCGCGGGGGCATGCCGCGGCAGCGGGCTTACCCCCCCCCCATCCGCCCACCCCCCACCCCCCGCTCCCCGAACCCCCCCCACCCCCCCAACACCCACACCCGCCCCAACCCCCCCCCCCCCCCCCACCCCCCCCCCCACCCCCACACCCCCCAATCCACCCGGTCCGCCCTGCCCCCTGCGCTCCCC